>NZ_JBHXTQ010000011.1:85708-137416 GCF_042677305.1 Kitasatospora sp. NPDC127121
GGCGGGGGCCGGGCCCCCGGGGCGGGGCGCGCGGCCACGGCACCTCCATTCTTCGGCGGCGCCACTTTTCGGTGCATCCGCCCTTCGGCAGCGCGGCCACCCCGCACCACCGGCCACCTCCGCCGCACCGCCCACCTCCACAGCCCCGGCCGCACCGCGCACACCCGGCCGATCGGACGGCCCTTCGGCCGCGGGGGCGGTGTGTTGACGAACTGTTAGGTCTCTTGACAGACCAGTGGTCTAGTCCAACCATAAGCATGTCGATCCGACCGGGATGCACTGTGGGGGTGTGACCACCGGCGGCTGAGGCACTGCCCTGCCCTGCCCTGTCCCGCACCACCCCCGCTCCGTACGGCGTGCGCACACGCGTACCCGCCACCCGCCTCCGCGCGAGTCGGTGGGCTTCCGCGCGCCCGCACACCCGGACACCCAGCAGTCCCGCACGTCAGCACACCCGCACACCCGCACGTCCGGGCCCGCGCGGCCGACCCCACACGGCCGTCGCGCCCCGATCATGCGCGTATCCCCAACGTCCTGCCCCACCACGTATGTTGGAGAATCCATGCGTCTACGCAGAACCATCCAGGCGGCCCTGACGGCCTGTGCCACGCTGGCCGTGTCGGCCGGCCTGGTCGCCGCCGGGACGGGCTCCGCCCAGGCCGCGACCCCGCTCCCCAGCCGGGTCTTCGCCCCCTACTTCGAGTCCTGGACCGGGCAGAGCCCCGCCGCCCTGGCCGCCCAGTCCGGGGCCAAGCACCTGACGATGGCGTTCCTCCAGGCCGCCACCAAGGGCTCCTGCACCCCGTACTGGAACGGCGACACCTCAAAGCCGGTCTCCTCCTCGACCTTCGGCGCCGACATCGCCACCATCCGGGCCAACGGCGGGGACGTGATCCCCTCCTTCGGCGGCTACACCGCCGACAACACCGGCACCGAACTGGCCGACAGCTGCACCGACGTCAACCAGATCGCGGCAGCCTTCGAGAACCTCGTCACCACCTACGACGTCAGCCGGATCGACCTCGACATCGAGGACAACTCGCTGACCAACACGGCCGGAATCGACCGCCGCAACAAGGCGATCAAGATCGTGCAGGACTGGGCCGCCGCCAACGGGCGCAACGTCCAGTTCTCCTACACGCTGCCGACCACCACCACCGGGCTGGCCTCCAGCGGCCTCGCCGTGCTGAAGAACGCGGTCAGCAACAACGCCCGGATCGACGTCGTCAACATGATGACCTTCGACTACTACGACGGCGCCACCCACGACATGGCGGCCGACACCCAGACCTCCGCGCAGGGCCTCTACAACCAGCTCGCCAAGCTCTACCCGACCAAGACCCCCGCCCAGCTGTGGGGTTCGATCGGGATCACCGAGATGCCCGGCATCGACGACTACGGCGCGGCCGAGACCTTCACCGTGGCCAACGCCACCACCGTCTACAACTGGGCGGTGTCGAAGGGCATCAACACGCTGTCCTTCTGGGCGCTCCAGCGCGACAACGGCGGCTGCCCGGGCAAGGCGGGGGACGACTCCTGCTCCGGCATCAGCCAGAACACCTGGGACTTCACCCACATCTTCGCGCCGTTCACCAGCGGATCGACGGTGACCAACGACTTCTCCGTGGCCGTCAACCCCAACTCCGCGACGGTCACCGCTGGTTCGTCCACGTCCGCGGCCATCGCCACGGCGGTGACGGCGGGTTCGGCGCAGAACCTCAATCTGTCGGTCAGCGGCGCCCCGGCCGGCGTCACCGCCACCGTCACCCCCGGCAGCGTCACCGCCGGCACCGGCGCCACCCTCAACGTCACCACCACCTCGGCGGTGGCGCCCGGGAGTTACCAGCTGACGGTCACCGGCAGCGCGGCCTCCGGCAGTCACACCGGCGTTTTCACCCTGAACGTCACGGGCACCCAGCCCGGCAACGACTTCTCGGTCGCGGTGAACCCGAACTCCGGCACCGTGGCCGCTGGTTCGTCCACGTCCGCGGCCATCGCCACGGCGGTGACGGCGGGCTCGGCGCAGAACCTCAACCTGTCGGTCAGCGGCGCCCCGGCCGGCGTCACCGCCACCGTCACCCCCGGCAGCGTCACCGCCGGCACCGGCGCCACCCTCAACATCGCCACCACCTCGGCCGCCACGGCGGGCAGCTACCCGCTCACCGTGACCGCCACCGGGCCGTCCGGCACCCACACCGCCACGTACGCGCTGACCGTCACCGGGACGACCCCGCCGCCCACCGGCCTGGTCAACGGCGGCCTGGAGACCGGCAGCCTCGCCCCGTGGACCTGCCAGAGCGGCGGCGCCGTGGTCTCCACCCCGGTCCACTCCGGGTCCTACGCGCTCCAGGCGGCGGCGACCGCCGGCCAGACCGGCGAGTGCTCGCAGACCGTCACGCTGAAGGCCAACACCAGCTACACGCTGAGTGGTTGGGTGCAGGGCAACTACGCGTACCTCGGCGTCAGCGGTGACGCCACCGCCAGCTCCTGGACCAACGCCTCCGGCTGGACCAAGCTGACCGTCCCCTTCACCACCGGTGCCTCCGGCACCGTCACCGTGTACCTGCACGGCTGGTACGGCCAGGGCAACGTCTTCGGCGACGACTTCTCGATCGCCTGAGCTGCGCTTGACGACTGATGGCTGACGGCGACGGCTGACGGTCAACAGGGAACGGATAACAGATAACAGCTGACAGATTTCATTATCTGTCAGCTGTTATCTGTTCGTTGTTCGTTGTCCGCTGTTCGTCGCCGGCCGGCGGCCGGCGGCCGTCCGCCGTCAGCTCCCCGCCATCACCTCGGCCTCCGCCGCCTTCATCCGCCCGGGCCGGCACAGCGTCACGTACGCCGCCATCGCCAGCACTCCGCTCGCCAGGACGACCACCGCCAGCAGCACCGCCGACGGCCGGCCGCCGAGACTGCTCAGCGGTGCGACCACCGCCCCGCACAGGAAGTTGCCGGTGCCGAGCAGCGCCGACGCCGTCCCGGCCGCCCGCGGCTCGACCAGGCTGAGCGCCTGCGCGGCCGTGTTCGGCAGGACCACACCCATGCTGCCCATCATCACGAACAACGGCGGGCAGAACCCGACCAGCCCGAAGTCCCAGACCGCCGTCAGCAACACCAGCGCCACCCCGGCGACCACCGCCGTCGCCAGCCCGGCCAGCATCAGCCCCCGCGGAGCGAAGCGGCGCGCGAGTACCCGTCCGTTCAACTGCGTCATGACGACGATGGCCAGCGAGTTCGCCCCGAAGAGCAGGCTGTAGGTCTGCGGCGAGACCTGGTACACGTGCTGAAGCACCGTGGACGACCCGCTGATGTAGCCGAACAGCGCGCCGAAGGCGAAGGCGCTGGTCAGTGCCAGCCCGAGGAACGGCAGGTTGCGCAGCAACCGCCCCATCGTGCGCAGCGCCGCACCCACCCCGCCGGTGCCCCGGGCCTGCGTCGGCAGTGTCTCGCGCAGCGCCCCGAAGGCGGCCAGGGTCAGGAGCAGTCCGAGCGCGGTCAGCGCGCCGAAGGTGCCGCGCCACGACGTGAACCGCATCAGTTGCGCGCCGACGATCGGGGCGAGGATCGGCGCCAGCCCGGATATCAGCGCGATGGAGGCCAGGAACCGCAGCATCGCGACGCCCTGGAAGCGGTCCCGGGCGACGGCCCGGCCGATGACCAGCCCCGCGGATCCGGCCGCGCCCTGGATGAAGCGGGCGATGATCAGCACCGTCAGGCTCGGCGCGATCACGCACACCACGCTGGCCAGGGTGTAGAGGACGAGCCCCGCGAGCAGCGGCGGGCGGCGGCCGTAGCGGTCGCTGAGCGGTCCGAAGAGCAACTGCCCGGCCGCGACCCCGAACATGGAGAAGGTGAGGGTGAGCTGGACGGCGGCCGGTTCGGCGACCAGGTCGTCGGCGATCTCGGGCAGCCCGGGCAGGTAGAGGTCGGTGGTGAGCGGGCCGAGCGCCACGAGGCCGCCCAGGACGGCGATGGTGGCCCGGCCGGGGCGGGACTGGCCGGTGGTGGGGGCGGCGGAGGGAGCGGTCGACGTGTCGCCGGCAGGGCCGACGGTCGGGCCGGGCATGGGGCTCCTCACGGAACGGGGGACGGGACGGGGGCGGGACGGGTTTGTCCACGCCCCGTCCTATCGCAGCCCAGGCCGTTTCCGACAGCGGGGGTCCTCCCTCTGGTCCACCGTCGGCCACCCCGGCGGCACTCGCGCACGACGACGGCCCGCCCGCACCTGTCGGTGCCCGGCGGGCCGATCGGAGCCTGTCGGCGTACTCGGAGCCTCACGGCGTGCACGGCGCACGGCACCCGGCTCGGTGCACGGTGCTCGGCTCAGTGCACGGCACCCGGCTCAGTGCTTGGTGGGCCGCTCCGAGCGCAGGGCCGCCTGCACCGCCGCGCCGTCCTGCCACGCGTAGAGCTGGTTGCCGGTGAGCGTCACGTTGTAGTGCCCGCAGGTGCCACTGGCCTTGGCCGCGACGCCCTCGGGGAACCAGCCGGCCTTGAGCGACAGCGGCACCGAGTGCGCGGACTTGCCGGGCAGGCCGGTGCTGCAGCCGACGGGCAGCCGTCCTTCCGGAAGGGTGGCACGCAGCAGGCGGTCGTCGCCGGTGGTGGACATCAGGTACTTCACCGAGGAGGCGTTGTCGGGCAGCCAGGTCGGCATCGAACGGCGCTCGGCCTTGGCCTGGCTGCCGGTGTCGTAGGTGGCCTGCTCCTGGTGGCGTCCGTCGTACCAATCGGACACCCTCGGGCCGATTGCCACGGCGGCCACGGCGACGGCCATGCCGGTGCCCGCGACTCCCAGTGCGACCTTGCTCACGATGCCCTTCATGCCCGCCTGTCCTCTCCGTCTCCGGTTCCGGTCCGGTCGGCGAGGTCTGCCGTCCGGGTGTATCCATCGTGGCCCGTGCCGCGCCTCCGGAGCGTCACCACGAGGTCGCGATCTTGTCTCCATCCCACGGGGTACCGTCTCCACCTTCAGAGGTATGTCCAGCGACCCGGTCTCGGGGTTACACGGTGGGGCGCCCAGGCTGGCACACCGTCTTCAAGTGCCGCCCGGGCCTCGATCGAGCGTCACTCAAGCCGGTCTCCGGCGCAGCCCGGCCTGCTGCACCCGGATGCATCAGCGCGCCCCTGAGGCATCGTCGGGCCCGGTGCCGGCAACGGTGCCGGCCGCTGGTCGGATCACTGGTCGGAACTCTGGTCAGAGCACCGGCCGGACCGCCGATCAGAGCACCGGTCAGATCGGTACCGACACCGCCTCCGGCACCGGCACCGGCCGGGCGACCGGGAAGGGCCGGCCGTCGAGGGTCCAGTGCGGGTCGATGGGGCGCAGCAGCGAGGCGTACACCTGGGCGGCGACGTCCGGGTGGCGGATCTCCCCGGTGGGCGGGCCGGCCGGGATGCCGTGCCCGGCGCAGGCGACCCAGGCCGTGCGCTCCTCGACGGTGCGGCCGCCGTGGCCGCCGGCGTCGACGTGGCCGTGGTCGGTGACGACGATGACGGTCCACTGCTCGTCGGCGTGGTCGGCACGGCCGCGGACGGCGTCGAGCAGTCGGCCGAGGCGTTCGTCGGCGGTGCGCATGGCCGCCCGGTACTCGTCGCCGCAGCCGAGGAAGTGGGCGGTCTCGTCGACGGCGCCGAGGTAGACGAAGGAGGCTTCCGGGTCGGCGGTGCCCAGGACGTGGACGGCCTCGCGGGTGACCTCCTCGTCGACGGCCTCCCAGGCTTCGGGGGTGTCCTCGGCCGGGGCGATGTACGAGAGTCGGCCGGGGGCGCGGAACAGCGGGCCGCCGGACTCGTTGATCATCAGCGGGTCCCAGCCTGCCGCGACGAAGGTGCGGCGGCGGTCGCCGCGGGCGAGCCGGGTGGCGAAGTCGGGGAACACGTCGAGCCGGTTGCCGCCGAGGTGGTTGCCCCAGACACCGTGCTTGGCGGGCTCGACGCCGGTGACGATGGTGGCCCAGCACGGCCCGGACATGGTGGGCGTGGTGTCCGCCACGGTCACCGGCACCAGGAACCCGGCCTCGGCGAGTTCCTGGAGGCGCGGCATCGGCACGTGCTCCAGGTAGTCGTGGCGGACGCCGTCGATCCCGACGACGAGCACCCGGGGGCGGGGCCACTGGGCAGCGGACATGGCGGGGTTCCTTTCGGTCGTACACATCCGGCCGCGCCCGCCGAGGGCGCCGCCGACCGCGCCATGCTCCACCTCCCGCCGTACCGCCCGGCGTCCACCCGCCGAACGCGGGGTGTCCGCCGGGTGTCAGGCGGCCGTACGGACGAACCGGCGGTCGGCCTGGGCGAGTTGGGAGACCGGTCCGGCGGCGCGCAGCACGACGTCCAGGACGCGGTCCGGGTCGGCGGCGTAGCAGTGCGCGAACCACGGCAGGTTCGCCTCGACGACGGCCCAGTGCTCGGCCGGGTCGTACGGGTCCGCGATCGGGCCGACGTCCAGGGCGACGGCGCTGGGCAGGGTGTCGCCGACTGCCGCGAGCAGGCGCCGGGCGAAGGCGCCGGCCTCGGCGGTCAGCGGTGCCGGGTCGAGCCGGCCGAAGCGGGCGTAGCGGCTGCCGGTGAGCACCTCGCCGTCGCGGACGAACAGCCGGTACTCGGCGGCGAAGGTCACCGGCTCGCTGACCAGGACGGGCGTGTCGGGGCCGATCCGGTCGCCGGTGCGCGGCAGCCGGGTGCCGTCCGGGTAGACCGCGGGCGGGAGCGACTTGTCGGCGGGTGGCTTGACGAATGCCGGGCGGCGCAGCGTCCACGCCTCGGCGAGGGTGGTGAGCTCGATCCGGCGCCGGGTGAACTCCTCGGGCAGGCCGGTGAGCCAGTCGTCGTCGGGTTCGAGCAGGGCGAGGCCGAGCGGTCCGGCGATCCGGGCCGCGGAGAGCGGGCCGCCGTACCAGTGGACGGGCCGCCCCGCGAGGCGCTCGACCGTGGCCGGGCCGTCCAGGACGGCGGTGTCGAGGCCGCGCCGGGCGGCGGCCTGGGTGAGCAGCGCGGTGGTGCTGGTCCGCTGGGCGGAGCTGAGCAGCACGTGGTCCGCGCGCACCTCGCGCGCCGTCGCTGCCGGGTGGGGCACGGTTGCGGGCGCCCCACCCGGGCCTTCCTCACCCGGGCGCGCACCAACCGGGCCCGGCGCGGCGGGGCGGACCTCACCCGGGCCCGGCGCGGCGGCGCGCGTCACGGCGGGGCCCGGCGCGGCTGGGCGCGTCACGGCTGGGGGCGGAACTCGTGGACGACCTCGATGCGGCCGACGATGTTCCGGTTGAGCTCCGGCAACTCCTCAGCGGGGATCCAGAGTTCGAGGATCGTACGGCCGCCCGCCTGCCGCACCGGATAGCGGGCGAGGAAGGCGGTGTCGACCTCGAAGCGGGTGACGTAGCCGACGCCGGAGGCGGGGACGTTCCAGTCGCGGGCGATGCGGATCGCGTAGTCCTCGTTGAGGACGGGGTAGAAGATCGGCTGCTCGGGCAGCCGAGGCGGCCAGGCGCGCCGGCCGGACGCCTCGACCAGGGCCAGTTCCTCGGGGCCGGTGGGGCGCCAGAGGGTGGTGGTCGGGGCGGTGCCGGGCGTGGTGGGCTTGCTGTTCACGGTGGGCACGGTAGCCGGGCCGCGACGGTCCCGGCCACCGGAATTCCCGAGGTGGACGGCCCGTCAGTGGTAGGCGGACTCGCCGGTGATGGCCTCGCCCAGGATCAGGGTGTGGATCTCGCTGGTGCCCTCGTAGGTGAGCACCGACTCCAGGTTGTTGGCGTGCCGCAGCACCGGGTACTCGGTGGTGATGCCGTTGGCCCCGAGGACGGTCCGGGCGCTGCGGGCGATCTCCAGCGCCGTGCGGACGTTGTTGAGCTTGCCGAAGCTGATGTGCGGCGGGCGGGCCGCGCCCTCCTCCTTGAGCCGGCCGATCCGCAGGGCGACCAGGTAGGCCTTCTCCACCTCCAGCATCATCTCGACGAGCTTGTGCTGGGTGAGCTGGAATCCGGCGATCGGGCGGTCGAACTGGATCCGGCTCTTCGCGTAGTCGAGGGCGGCGGTGTAGCAGTCGCGGGCGGCGCCGACGGTGCCCCAGAGGATGCCGTAGCGGGCCTCGTTGAGGGAGGAGAGCGGTCCGCGCAGGCCGGTGACGCCCGGCAGGACGGCGTCGGCGGGCAGCACCACCTCGTCCAAGGCGAGTTCGCTCGTGACGGAGGCGCGCAGGGAGAGCTTGCCGTGCACGTCGGTGGCGGTCAGGCCGCGCGCTCCGCGCTCGACCAGGAAGCCGCGCACGCCCTCCTCGGTCTGCGCCCAGACGACGGCGACGTCGGCGATGCTGCCGTTGGTGATCCACATCTTGCTGCCGGAGAGCACCCAGTCGCCGCCCTTGCGCACCGCGCGGGTCCGCATGTTCGCCGGGTCGGAGCCGAAGTCCGGCTCGGTGAGGGCGAAGCAGCCGATCAGCTCACCCGCGGCCATGCCGGGCAGCCAGCGCTGCTTCTGCTCCTCGGAACCGAAGGCGTGGATCGAACGCATCGCGAGCGAGCCCTGCACCGAGACGAAGCTGCGCAGCCCGGAGTCGGCCGCCTCCAGCTCCATGCAGGCGA
The DNA here is from genome assembly GCF_042677305.1 of Kitasatospora sp. NPDC127121. Lineage (NCBI taxonomy): Bacteria > Bacillati > Actinomycetota > Actinomycetes > Kitasatosporales > Streptomycetaceae > Kitasatospora > Kitasatospora sp. NPDC127121. The sequence goes on from NZ_JBHXTQ010000011.1 coordinate 94,291, forward strand.
CCCCGTACGCCACCGCGCCGGCGCCCGCGCAGCCGTAGCCGCCGAGGTGCATGCCGAGCACGCCGAGGGCGCCGAGTTCGGGGGCGAGTTCGCGGGCCGGGAAGACGCCGCGCTCGAACCAGTCGCCGATGTGCGGGCGGATCCGCTCCTCGGTGAACCTCCGGACGGTGTCGCGGATCAGCCGCTCCTCGTCGGAGAGCAGGTCGCCGACGGCGAGCAGGTCGGACGGGTCGATCCGGGTCGGCTTCGTCATCGAAGCTCCTTGTAGTGTCGGCGGGATATCGACGGGATCCCGGTCTCGGCGCAGTACCGGCGAGTATGGCGCAACCGCCCGGGCGGCGGGCGGGCGCGAGCGAGTGAGGAAGACGACATGGCGGGCGAGGCGTACGCGGTCGGTCAGGTGGCGGCGGAGGAGTTGGACGGCGCGGCGGAGGAACTGGCCGGGCTGCTGGTGGACACCGTCCACGGTGGCGGGTCGATCGGCTTCCTCGCGCCGCTGGGGCTGGCCGAGGCCGTGGCGTGGTGGCGGGCGCTGGCCCCGGAGGTCGCGGCGGAGCGGCTGCTGCTGTGGACGGTCCGGGCGGAGGCCGACGGGCGGCTCGCCGGGACGATCCAACTGCGCCGGGCGGTGCCCACGAACGGGCGGCACCGGGGCGAGGTCGCCAAGCTGATGGTGCATCCGGCGGACCGGGGGCAGCGGCTGGCCGGGCGACTGCTGGCGGTGCTGGAGGAGCGGGCGGCCGAGCTGGGGCTGCGGCTGCTGGTGCTGGACACCGAGACGGGCAGCCCGGCCGAGCGGCTGTACGAGGCGGCCGGGTGGACCCGGGTCGGTTCGGTGCCGGACTACGCGACCGACCCCGCGGGGGTCGCGCACCCGACGACGATCTTCTTCAAGGCGCTGGGCGGCTGACGGGCGCGCCGCTCACCCCACCCCGCTCACCCCACCCCGCACAGCCGCAGCAGCGCCGTCGTCGCCGCACCCGCAACCACCACCGCCGGAAACGGCGCCCGCCGCAGCGCGAGCACACCGGCGACCAGGACGCCGGCCGGGCGAGCCCAACCGGCGAAGCCCTGGCCCTGGGTGAGGGCACCGGTGGCGACCAGGGCGACCAGCAGGACGGCCGCGGCGACGGCGAGCAGGTGCCGCACGCGCTCCGAGAGGGCGAGCCGGTGGCCGAGGAGCGGCCCGGCGAGGCGGAAGGCGTACGTCCCGACGGCCAGCAGCAGCACGGCGTACAACGGCATCATCGGGCTTCCTCCCGCTCGACCACCGGGACGTCCGGTTCCTCGACCGACGCCCCCTTCCGCGACTCCCGCGGCTCCCGCAACTGCAGCGAGTTCTGCGGCTCCCGCACCTCACGCCCCTCCCGCACCTCACGACCGTCACGACCGTCACGCCCCTCGCGCGTTCCGGGCCGCCCGGCGAACAACAGCCCGACGAGGGCGAGCAGGACGGGCAGCCCCGCCGGGACGAACGGCGTGGCCGCGACCGCGACGACGGCGCCGGCCACGGCGGCGGTACGGACCCGGCGGTCCGCGAGCGAGGGCAGCACGAGCGCGAGCAGCACGGCGGGGAAGGCCGCGTCGAGGCCCAGCGCGTCCGTGTCCCCGATCAGCCCTCCGGCCAGGGCCCCGAGCACCACCGAGACGTTCCACACCACGAACAGCGCCAGCCCGCAGAGCCAGAACGCGGCCCGTCGCCGCCGCCCGTCGTCTTGCCGCAGGACGAACGCGGCGGTCTCGTCGGTGATCAGCTGCGCGCCGAACAGCCGCCGCCACCACGGACCGTCGAGCACGTCGGCCACGGCGAAGCCGAAGGGCAGCAGCCGGGCGTTGAGCACCAGCCCGGTGGCGACGGCGGCGAGCACACCGCCACCGGACAGCACCACGCCGACCGCCGCGAACTGGGAGCCGCCCGCGAAGACCAGGACGGAGAGCGCGACCGGCACCCACAGGGGCAGGCCGCCGGAGGCGCTGATCGCGCCGAAGGAGGCGCCGACGAGTGCGTCGGCGAGGCAGACGAGAGCGATGTCCCGAAGGGTGGCACGCTCCAGTGTTCGGAGTAGCGAACGCATGTCCACCAGCGTGAACCCATCGCCCGCCGTTCGTCAAGGCGAACGATTGGACCGACAGGGCGAACGGCGGGCAGATGCGGACAGCCGCCCTCACGAGTGGCAGCATGAACGGCACCAGCCGCACGGGGGCCGGAGAAGGAACCAGGAGAGAGCGTGAGTGGCAAGCATGAGTGACCGGACCACCCCGAGCGCGGGTTCCGGCGCGGATCTGATCGGCCTGATCTCCGTCTCCATCCGGCGCGAGCGCGAACGCGGCGGGCTGTCGATGGCGGAGCTGGCCCGGCGCGCGGGCATCGCCAAGTCGACGCTCTCCCAGCTGGAGTCGGGCGCGGGCAACCCGAGCGTGGAGACGCTCTGGGCCCTCGCCGTCGCGCTGAACGTACCGTTCAGCCGCCTGGTCGACCCCCCGCGCCCGGCGGTCAGGGTGATCCGGGCCGGCGAGGGCCCGGTGACCCACTCCGAGCGCGCCGACTACGCGGCGACCGTACTGTCCTCCTGCCCGCCGAACGCCCGGCGCGACATCTACCGGATCGAGGCGCAGCCGGGCGAGACCCGGGCCTCCGACCCGCACATGCCCGGCACCGTCGAGCACGTGCTGGTCGGCTCGGGCCGGGCGCTGGCCGGACCGACGGAGGCCCCGGTCGAGCTGGGCCCGGGCGACTACGTGAGCTACCCGGGCGACGCCCCGCACGTCTTCCGCGCACTGGCTCCGGACACCCTCGCGGTGATCGTCATGGAGCACATCTGACGTTCCGTCAAATGTGCTCCACTACTTCAACAGCCCGTCCAGGAAGGGGTTTCCGAACACCCGGTGCGGGTCGTGCCGGTCCAGGACGGCGACCGCCTCGTCCCAGCCCGGCCCGCCGCCGTCGCGCAGGCTCGCGGGGATGACCCGGCCGAGCAGGTCCGGGTCGGACCAGGCCGCGTCGGCGGTGTACGCCCAGCCCTTGGACCACTCGACCCGCAGGCCCGCCCGGGTGCCGTCGAAGGTGCGCAGCAGCCACTGCTCCAGGTCGCGGGCGAAGCGCTCCAGCCCCGGGGTGCCGGGGAAGGCCAGGACGTCGAGCCAGATCGCGGTATCCCACTCCGGGCGGTCCGCCCGAGGACGCAGCGCGGACAGCAGCGGCGGCCGCGCGCCGGGGACGCCGGAGGAGGTCGGGTCGTCCACGCCGGTGACCCGGATCTCCACCGCGCCGTTCACCGGGAACTCCCCCCGGGCCTGGTAGTCGGCCAGCAACTTCCGGTAGTAGGCGGCGAATTCGCTGACCACCCACTGGAGGTCGGCACGCTTGGCGAGGACCGCGTAGCCGTTGGCGGTCACCCGCAGGGTGGTGGGCCGGACGTACTGCAGCAGGCTGCGCGACGGGCCCCAGAGGTCGGAGCGCAGGCCACCGGCGAGCAGGTGGGTGATCAGGTCGCCGCTGAGCAGGTCGCGCAGCAGTCCGCCGGAGAGGAGGACGTCCGTGAGGTCGCCGGTGAGCGCCACCTTGGCGATCAGGTACTGGAGTTGGCCGAACAGCGGGGCCGATCCCCAGGCGCCGGCGAGGATCTGGCCGGCGAGCCGGGCGACCGGTTCCGGAATGCTGTCCGAGAAGGGGTAGTTGTAGGGCTGGTCGACGGGCAGGGAGCCCAGCGGCTTGGCCGGGGCGACACTCCAGGTCTTCAGCCAGGGGTACTCGGTGTAGGCGAACCAGATCGCCTCGACCCGGCCGTCGCGCTCGACGAAGTCGGCGAGGGTGCGCGGGCCGCCACCGCCGAGCAGGCCACCCAGGAGCCCGCCGCCCAGGATCCCACCGCCGCCTCCGGTGCCGGGGCGGGCGAACAGTTCACTGGCCGGGATGTCGAGACGGCTGACGCAGCGCAGCGGCCGGTCCGCGCCGGCCCGCAGCACGACCTCGGTGAGGAAGGCGCGGCCCAGGTGCACCAGGAAGGCGGCGCTGTCGGCCTCCGCGCGCTCGAAGGTGCGCAGGGTGTAGCGGCCGGTGACCGGGTCGAGGACGACGGCGGTGAGCCGGACGACCTGGTTGCTGACCGAGCCGTAGCCGTGCCCCTCCGGCCGGAGTTCGTGGGCGGCGGGTACGGCGGTGCCGTGGCCGCCGATGGCGAGCACCCCGCCGACGGTGAGTTCGCCGGGTGCCGGGCACGCGGTCAGGCCAAGGCCCCGGCCGGCCAGGTGGGCGAGCAGGTCCTCCATGGTGGCGCCGGTCTGGACCCGGACGGTGGTCGGCGAGTCGGCGGTCATCGCGGTGAGGTGGCGGCTGGTGTCCACGAGCAGGACGCGGGCGCTGTCCGGGGTCCCGTTGGCGACGGTGAGCGGCGCCCAGGTGTGCCGGTAGCCGGTGGCGCGCAGGCGCCAGCCGTTGGCGTGCGCCCAGTCGGCGAGCGCCGGCACCTCCTCGGGCGTGCGGGGCGCGCAGGTCCACAGCTGGTCGGTGCGGATCTCGCCGGACCAGTTCTGGAAGACCCGCTGGTACAACTCGGTGCCGGCGGGCAGGCCGGGCGGCACCGGGGTGGCCGCCTCGGCGCTGTCCGGGCCGATGGTGCCGCGCAGCAGCCAGGCCGCGCCGCCCAAGGCGGCCGAGGCGCCGAGCATCTGCCGCCTGGTGAGGCCGCCGCCCCTGGCGTTTCCACGAACCTTCCCGCGTCCGTTCCCCGCGTCCGGGACCGCGTCCGGGGCCGGGGCCGGGGCCGTCCTCGACTCCGTCCCCGGGTCCGTCCCCCCGCGGTCTTCCGTGCCCCCGGTCATGCCCCGCCCTGTCGTCGTCATGAGTCCGCCCCCACTAGCCGGTCACCCGCGCCGAGCGGCGGTGATGCCGCGCAGCGATGATGCCGAGCAGCAGCAGTGATGCCGAGCAGCGGCGATCCGGGTGGGGCCGGTGTGAATCCGGCCTGGGCAGGAGCGTACGAAGTGGCGTACGGCAGTTTGAAGCACTCCACGCAGCTATTCATCCATTCGGGTGATCATGTTCCGGGCCGCGGCCGCTCCGGGCGCAGCGCGGAGCGGTGCGTGCGTCCGCCCCGGGCGGCTCCGTCCCGGCTGCCACGCGAAACCCTTGTCCACCGCCCGGACCTGCGCATACGTTGATCTTTTCCACCTCGTGCCCGGAGACACCGCCATGCCCGCACCCCTGATCGCCGCCACCACCGCCACCGCCGCCCCCACTGCCACCGTCACCGTGGCCGTCGCCCAGCCCGCCTGCGCCGACGCCGGCCGCCCGGACACCGTGGCCGTGAACGTCGAACGGCACGCGCAGGCCGTACGGGAGGCCGCCGCGCGCCTGGTGGTGTTCCCCGAGCTGTCCCTGACCGGCTACGACCTGGCCGCACCCGCGCTCGGCCCGGCCGATCCGCGCCTCGCCCCGCTGGTCGCCGCCTGCGCCGCGACCGGCACGACCGCCCTGGTCGGCGCGCCGGTCACCGAGCCCGACGGGGGCGAGTCCATCGCCACCCTGGCCGTCACCGGCGAAGGCGCCGTCGTCGTGTGTCGGAAGACGCGGCTGCACGGCGCCGAGCACGACCGGTTCACCCCCGGCCACGGGCCCGCCGTCCTGGAACTGGACGGCCTGCGGTTCGGCCTCGCGATCTGCGCCGACGCCGCCGATCCCGCGCACGCCGAGGAGACCGCCGCGCTCGGCATCGACGCCTACGTCGCCTCCACCCTGTACGGCGCGGGGCCCGCGCAGGCCGCCCGCCGGGACGGGCACCTCCGCGACCGCGCCGCCACCCACGGGGTGTGGGCCGTGCTGGCCACTTCCGCCGGGGCGAGCGGCGAGCAGCCGCAGACCTCGGGCGGCTCCGGCTTCTGGGCGCCGGGCGGCGCCCTGGTCGCCCAGGCCGGCACCACGCCGGGCGAACTGGTCCGCGCCGAACTGCCCCGGCGGTAACGACGGGCGCGGCCGAGCTGTCCCGGCGGTAACGACCGGACGCGACGGTAACGACCGGATGCGGCCTGGCGGACCCGGCGGCAACGACGGGCGCGGCCCGGCCGTAACCGTGGATGCGGCCGGGCCGGAACGGCGAGCGTGGCCGGGCTGCAACACCGGATGCGGCCGGGCGGAAATACCCGGGGCCCGCGCGCGGCTGTGGTGATCGGAGACCGCTCGGGGCCGGACCACCGGCCCGTTCAGGAGGTGCAGCGCGTGATGGGTGACGAGCAGGAGAACCAGCGGGAGTACCGCGTCGAGCACGACTCGATGGGCGAGGTCCGGGTGCCGGCCGCCGCGAAGTGGCAGGCGCAGACGCAGCGGGCGGTGGAGAACTTCCCGGTGTCCGGACAGCGGCTGGAGCGCGCGCACATCGCCGCGCTGGCCGGGATCAAGGCCGCCGCGGCCCGGGTGAACGCCCGTCTCGGCGTCCTGGACGAGGACACGGCGGCGGCGATCGCGGCGGCGGCCGAGGAGGTCGCCGAGGGGCGGTGGGACGACGAGTTCCCGGTGGACGTGTTCCAGACCGGTTCGGGCACCTCGTCCAACATGAACGCCAACGAGGTGATCGCCACCCTGGCCGCCGAGCGGCTGGGCCGCCCGGTCCACCCGAACGACCACGTGAATGCCAGCCAGTCGTCCAACGACGTCTTCCCGTCCTCGATCCACATCGCCGCCACCGCCGCCGTCACGCACGACCTGATCCCGGCGCTGGAGCACCTGGCGGAGGCGCTGGAACGCAAGGCCGCCGAGTTCGCGCAGGTGGTCAAGTCGGGCCGGACGCACCTGATGGACGCCACGCCGGTCACCCTCGGCCAGGAGTTCGGCGGCTACGCCGCTCAGGTGCGGCACGGGCGGGAGCGGCTGCTGGCGACGCTCCCCCGGGTCGCCGAACTGCCCCTCGGCGGCACGGCGGTGGGCACCGGGATCAACACCCCACCGGGCTTCCCGGCGGCGGTGATCGAGGAGGTCGCCCGCACCACCGGCCTGCCGCTGACCGAGGCCCGGGACCACTTCGAGGCGCAGGGCGCCCGCGACGCCCTGGTCGAGCTGAGCGGGCAACTGCGCACGGTGGCCGTCGGCTTCACGAAGATCGCGAACGACCTGCGGTGGATGGGCTCGGGCCCGCGCACCGGCCTCGGCGAGATCAACCTGCCGGACCTGCAACCCGGTTCGTCGATCATGCCGGGCAAGGTGAACCCGGTGCTCCCCGAGGTGGTGCTGATGGTCGCCGCCCAGGTGGTCGGCAACGACGCGACGGTCACCCTGGCCGGCGCGAGCGGCAACTTCGAGCTGAACGTGATGCTCCCGGTGCTCGCCCGCAACGTGCTGGAGTCGGTGCGGCTGCTCGCCAACAGCGCCCGGCTGCTCGCGGACCGGACGGTGGACGGCATCACCGCCAACGTCGAACGGGCCCGGGAGTACGCGGAGTCCTCCCCCTCGGTGGTCACCCCGCTGAACCGCTACCTCGGGTACGAGGAGGCGGCGAAGGTCGCCAAGCAGGCGCTGGCCGAACGGAAGACGATCCGACAGGTCGTGCTGGAGCACGGCTACGTGGAACAGGGCAAGCTCACCCGGGAACAGCTCGACGAGGCCCTGGACGTCCTGCGGATGACCCGCCCGTGACGGCCACCCACCCGCCCATGACGGCCAACGACCCACCCGTGACGGCCGCGGCTCCCTGACGACGTGCGCCGGGGCGCGGAGGACGGTTCGGCCCTCCACGCCCCGGACGCGGACTGTCAGTGACGTCAGCCCTTGGCGCGGCCGGCCCGGCCGAGCCGCATCGCTGCTCCGTTCGCCGTGATCGTGGCCATCGAGATCGCCGCGAGACCGAGCAGGAACATCACGGCGCCGACGATGACGCAGGTGACGATGTTCCTACCCTGCGCGGCCGATCCGGAGACGAGCCAGGGAGAGACGATCGTCCACGCACCGAGCACGGTGGCCGCCCAGGCCCTCGCGTGGGTGCGCTCGTAGGCCGACCCGTATCCCGCCATCAGCACGCAGTAGGCCAGGCCGACGATCAGGCAGGTCACGGTCAGCGTGTTGAAGGCGGTGAAGCCGACGATCCATGGCGATGCCGCCAGGAACAGGCCGGCCAGCACGGCCAGGGCCTCCGTGGCCTGGGCGCGCGGGGTCGAGGTGATCCGCTCGTAGTGCTCCCGGAGTTCGACGATGTCCGGGTGATGCTCCATGCCCATCGGAATCTGGGTAGACACCGATACCACCTCCTATGGTTCGGAACATGGAGGGCTCTTGCCCCGTACCCATTCTGGCGCTTATCCGATGATTTGCGCCCTTTGGCCACAAATGATCGATAACCATCCGATCACGCCGGTGACCTGCGTCTCACCACTCCGGACCCCCATTGCCTATGCAATTCGTTGCATAGCAGGATGCGGGACATGGCACTGGAGCACGCGATCCTCGTCTCACTGCTGGAGCAGCCGGGCTCGGGCTACGAACTGGCCCGGCGCTTCGACCGCTCCATCGGGCGCTTCTGGACCGCCACCCACCAGCAGATCTACAAGGTGCTGCGGCGGATGGAGGCCGACGGCTGGGTCGCCGCCGAGGAGGTCGCCCAGGACGGCCGGCCGGACAAGAAGGTCTACTCGGCGGCCGACGCCGGACGGGCCGTGCTCGCCGACTGGCTGCGCGAACCGGTCGAGCCGGAGTCCGTCCGACACGAGCTCGCGGTCAAGATCCGCGCCGCCGCCTTCGACGACCCGGCCGCGCTGATCTCCGAGGTCGAACGGCACCGCGAGGGCCACGCCGCCCTGCTCGCCCGCTACCTGCACGGCGAGCAGCGCGACTTCCCCGACCTCACCGCGCTCGACACCCGGCAGGAGCTCCAGCACGTGGTGCTGCGCGGCGGCATCGAGTACGAGCGGATGACCCTCGCCTGGCTCGACGACGTGCTCGCCACCCTGCACCGCCTCGCCGCGGGTGACAGACAACAGGTAACAGATAACAGAATCTGAAATCTGTTAGTTGTCATCTGTTATCTGTTCGCTGTTCGCCGCCACCCAGCAGCCACCACCCGCCGCCCCTCACCCTCGACCCCCGGGAGCCCGTGATGCTCTTCAACCCGCGTACGTACGACCCCGCGCAGTTCGACGAGCCGACCCGCCGGCTGCTGCGCGCGACCGTGGACTGGTTCGAGTCCCGCGGCAAGAAGGCGCTGATCGACACCTACGTCGACCGCACCTGGTACGCCGACTTCCTCGAATTCGCCGCCAAGGAGGGCCTGTTCGCGGAGTTCCTGACCCCGTCCGCGGCCGACCCGGGCAAGCGCTGGGACACCTCCCGGATCGCCGAGCTGAACGAGATCCTGGGCTTCTACGGCCTCGGCTACTGGTACACCTGGCAGGTCACCATTCTCGGCCTCGGGCCGGTCTGGCAGAGCAAGAACGAGGCCGTCCGGGCCCGCGCCGCCAAGCTTCTGACGGAGAGTCACGTCATGGCGTTCGGGCTCTCCGAGCGCACCCACGGCGCCGACATCTACTCCACCGACATGATCCTCACCCCGGACGGCGAGGGCGGTTTCACCGCGACCGGCTCCAAGTACTACATCGGCAACGGCAACGTGGCCGGCCTGGTCTCGGTGTTCGGCCGCCGCTCCGACGTCGAGGGCCCCGAGGGCTACGTCTTCTTCGCCGCCGACAGCCGCCACGACGCGTACCACCTGGTCAAGAACGTCGTGAACGCCCAGATGTACGTCAGCGAGTTCCGGCTGGAGGGCTACCCGGTGCGCGCCGAGGACGTGCTGCACACCGGGCAGGCCGCCTTCGACGCCGCGCTGAACACCGTCAACGTCGGCAAGTTCAACCTCTGCACGGCCTCGGTCGGCATCTGCGAGCACGCGATGTACGAGGCCGTCACGCACGCCCACAACCGGGTGCTGTACGGCCGGAAGGTCACCGACTTCCCCCACGTGCGGCGGGAGTTGACCGACGCGTACGCCCGCCTGGTGGCGATGAAGATGTTCAGTGCGCGGGCCGTGGACTACTTCCGCACCGCCTCCCCCGAGGACCGCCGTTACCTGCTGTTCAACCCGATGACCAAGATGAAGGTCACCACCGAGGGCGAGAAGGTCATCGACCTGATGTGGGACGTCATCGCGGCCAAGGGCTTCGAGGCGGACACCTACTTCGACAAGGCGGCGAAGGACATCCGCGGCCTGCCGAAGCTGGAGGGCACCGTCCACGTCAACCTGGCGCTGATCCTCAAGTTCATGGGCAACTACCTGTTCGCCCCGAGCGACTACGCCCCGGTGCCGACCCGGCTGGACGCCACCGATGACGCCTTCCTGTTCCGCCAGGGTGCGGCACGCGGCCTCGGCGCGATCCGTTTCCACGACTGGCGCACCGCGTACGACCGCCACACCCAGCTGCCGAACGTCGCCCGCTTCCGCGAACAGGCCGACGGCTTCTGCGAGTTGCTCCTCAGCCACGCGCCGAGCAAGGAGCAGCAGGCGGACCTGGACTTCCTGCTGGAGATCGGCCAGCTGTTCGCGCTGATCGTCTACGGCCAGCTGGTGCTGGAGCAGGCGGAGCTGACCGGCCTGGACGAGGACGTCCTGGACCAGATCTTCGACGCGCTGGTCCGCGACTTCTCCGCGCACGCGACCGAGCTGCACGGCAAGGCCTCGACGACCCCGGAGCAGGCCGCCTGGGCGTTGGCGAACGTGCGCCGGCCGGTCGCCAACGCGGAGCGGGCCGCCGCCGTGTGGGCCCGGGTCGAGGAGCTGTCGGGCGCGTACGAGATGCGGCCGTAGCCGCCGCGCAGAACGAGGAACGAGCCCGGGGGTGCGGGCCGGGAATACGGGCCGCCCCCTCGGCCCCCCGGCCCGCACCCCAGGCCCGCGCCCTCGGTGCCCCGCCCGACGCCGCCCGGACGTACCGTGGAACACGGAGGGCGCGTCATGCACGGCACCGGGACCCACTTCACCGACCGGACCGACGCGGGCCGGCGGCTGGCCGCCCGCGTGGGCCACTTGGGCGGCGCCGACACCGTGGTGGTGGCCCTGCCCAGGGGCGGGGTTCCGGTGGCCGCCGAGGTGGCGGCCGCGCTCGGCGCGCCGCTGGACATCTGCGTGATCCGCAAGCTCGGCGTGCCCTACCAGCCCGAGCTGGGCATGGGGGCGATCGGCGAGGACGGCGTCCGGGTGCTGAACGAGCAGGTCATCCGGCTGGCCGGGGTCGGCGACGACCAGCTGGCCGCCGTGGAGCGGCGCGAGCGCACCGAGTTGGAGCGCCGGGCCCGCCGCTACCGGGGCGGCCGCCCGCCCGCCGACCTGCGCGGCCGCACGGTGATCGTGGTGGACGACGGCGTCGCCACCGGCTCCACCGCCCGGGCCGCCTGCCGGATCGTCCGGGCCCGGGGCGCGGCCCGGGTGGTGCTCGCCGTCCCGGTGGCCCCGGCGGACTGGACGGAGCGCCTGTCCGAGGTCGCCGACGAGCTGGTCTGCGTCGGTACGCCGTCGCCGTTCTTCTCGATCGGCGAGTTCTACGGGGACTTCGCGCAGACCGGCGACGAGGAGGTCCTACGGCTGCTCGCCGAGGCCGCGGGCGGGCGGCGCGCGCCAGGGCCGGTGGGCGTGGACCGCGAGCTGGTCCTGCGCGCCGCCGGTGTGCGCCTCGCCGGCCGGCTGACCGTCCCCGCCGCACCGAGCGGCATCGTGCTCTTCGCGCACGGCAGCGGCAGCGGCCGGCGCAGCCCGCGCAACCGTCACGTCGCCCGGTACCTGAACCGCTCCGGGCTGGCCACGCTGCTGTTCGACCTGCTCACCGAGGCCGAGGAGCCGGACCGCCGCAAGGTGTTCGACGTCGGTCTGCTCGGTGACCGGCTGACCGCCGTCGCCGAGGAGCTGGGCCGGCTGGAGGAGACCCGCGGCCTGCCGCTCGGCCTCTTCGGCGCCAGCACCGGCGCCGCGGCCGCGCTGCACACCGCCGCCGCCCTGCACACCGCCACCTCGCTCGGGCCCGCCGTCGGCGCGGTGGTCTCCCGCGGCGGGCGCCCCGACCTCGCCGGTCCCGACGTCCTGGGCCGGGTGAGCGCCCCGACGCTGCTCGTGGTCGGCGGCCTGGACACCACCGTGATCGACCTGAACCGGCGGGCCCGGACCCGGCTGCACTGCGTGAGCGAACTGGCGGTGGTGCCGGGTGCGGGCCATCTGTTCGAGGAGCCGGGCACGTTGGACCAGGTCGCCGAGCTCGCCGGGGCCTGGTTCCTGCGCCACCTCGCACCGCCCGGGACCGTCCAGGAGCCGGTGTCGCGAACCCCGTGAACCGGCCCCGATCGGCAGCACATTTTGCGCAGCCGAATGCGGGATTTCCTGATCAGCTTGTACACATTGAACAGTGAAATCCCGACCTGTTGCCCAGCCACCCGGACAGGAGCAAGCTCTCCGCCAGCCGCACCGCCCACCCGTTCGCGGCGCGGCCGCCTCAAGCGGACGCCTCAGAGCCGAGGCCAAAAGTGGAGGAACGACCGATGACCCCGCAGTCCCACGCCCTTGAGCTGACCCCCGAGGAGCGCGAGGCCGGCCTCGACGCCGACCAGCTGCGCCGCCTCGTCGGCCTCGTCGAGCACGACCCGGCCACCGACCCGTTCCCGGTCACCGCGCAGGACGCGGTCGTCTTCGTGGTCGGCAACGCCACCCAGACGGCCCAGTTCTACCAGGCCGTGTTCGGCATGGAGCTGGTCGCCTACTCCGGCCCGGAGACCGGCCGTCGCGACCGCAAGGCCTTCGTGCTCCGCTCCGGCTCCTGCCGCTTCGTGATCAAGGGCGGGGTGCTGCCGGACAGCCCGCTGTTGGACCACCACCGCCGCCACGGCGACGGCGTCGTCGACCTGGCCCTGGAGGTCCCGGACGTCGACAAGTGCATCGCGCACGCCCGCGCGACCGGCGCCACCGTCCTGGAGGAGCCGAACGACGTCTCCGACGAGAACGGCACCGTGCGCCGCGCGGCCATCGCCACCTACGGCGAGACCCGCCACACCCTGATCGACCGCTCCCGCTACCACGGCCCCTACCTGCCGGGGTACATCACCGCGCAGAGCAAGGTCCAGCACCCGGAGGGCTCGCCCAAGCGCCTGTTCCAGGCCCTCGACCACGCCGTCGGCAACGTCGAGCTGGGCCGGATGGACGAGTGGGTTTCGTTCTACAACCGGGTCATGGGCTTCGTGAACATGGCCGAGTTCGTCGGCGACGACATCGCCACCGACTACTCCGCCCTGATGTCCAAGGTCGTCGCCAGCGGCAACCACCGGGTGAAGTTCCCGCTCAACGAGCCGGCCATCGCCAAGAAGCGGTCGCAGATCGACGAGTACCTGGAGTTCTACACCGGCCCCGGCTGCCAGCACATGGCGCTCGCCACCAACGACATCCTCACCACCGTCGACGTGCTGCGCTCGCGCGGCGTGGAGTTCCTCAACACCCCCGACTCGTACTACGACGACCCGGAGCTGCGCGCCCGGATCGGCAAGGTGCGGGTGGACATCAACGAGCTGAAGTCGCGCGGCATCCTGGTCGACCGCGACGAGGACGGCTACCTGCTGCAGATCTTCACCAAGCCGATCGGCGACCGCCCCACCGTCTTCTACGAGTTCATCGAGCGGCACGGTTCGCTGGGCTTCGGCAAGGGCAACTTCAAGGCGCTGTTCGAGGCGATCGAGCGCGAGCAGGACGCCCGCGGCAACCTGTGAGTGCTGGGGAGCCCTGAGCACGGGGAGTCCTGAACACGGGGGGAACCCCGGGCGCTGAGCAGCTCTGAACACTGAGAAGCTCTGAGCACCGGGGAACTCTGAGCACGGTCGGGCGTACCGTGAGGACGGTCGGCTGAGCACGGTCGAGGAGGAGCAGGGAGATGGCGTACTACCGGCAGCTGGGCAGCATCCCGCCCAAGCGGCACACCCAGCACCGCACACCCGAAGGCGGGCTGTACTACGAGGAGTTGATGGGCGAGGAGGGGTTCTCGTCGGACTCCTCGCTGCTCTACCACCGGGGCATCCCCTCGGCCGTGGTGAACGCGGTGCCGTGGGAGCTGCCGGACCAGTCCACGGTGCCCAACCACCCCCTGCTCCCCCGCCACCTCAAGCTGCACGAGCTGTTCGCGGACCAGGAATGGAAGTCCGCGGACGTCGTCGGCAGCCGCCGCCTGGTCCTCGGCAACGGCGACGTGCGGATCTCGTACGTCGCCGCCGGGGCCCCGAGCGAGCTGTACCGCAACGGGCTCGGTGACGAGTGCGTGTACGTGGAGTCCGGCTCCGGCACGGTCGAGACGGTCTTCGGCTCGATCGAGGTCGGCCAGGGCGACTACGTGATCATCCCGCGCGCCACCACCCACCGCTGGGTGCCGGCCGGGGACGAACCGCTGCGCGCGTACTGCATCGAGGCGAACAGCCACATCACCCCGGCCAAGCGCTACCTCTCCAAGTACGGGCAGCTGCTGGAGCACGCGCCGTACTGCGAGCGGGACTTCCGCGGCCCGGTCGGCCCGCTGGTCGTCGACGCCCCCGGGGATGCCGCCGGGGATGCCGCCGGAGACGTCGACGTGCTGGTCAAGCACCGCGGCCCGAACGGTGTCTCGGGCACCCGCTACACCGTGCCGCACCACCCCTTCGACGTGGTCGGCTGGGACGGCTACCTGTACCCGTACGCCTTCAACATCCGGGACTTCGAACCGATCACCGGCCGGGTCCACCAGCCGCCGCCGGCCCACCAGGTGTTCGAGGGCAACGGCTTCGTGATCTGCAACTTCGTTCCCCGCAAGGTGGATTACCACCCGCTGTCGATCCCGGTGCCGTACTACCACGCCAACGTGGACAGCGACGAGGTCATGTTCTACTGCGGCGGCGACTACGCGGCCCGCAAGGGCTCGGGCATCGGCCAGGGCTCGATCTCGCTGCACCCCGGCGGGCACACCCACGGGCCGCAGCCGGGCGCGTACGAGCGCAGCATCGGGGTGGAGTTCTTCGACGAACTCGCCGTCATGGTGGACACGTTCCGCCCGCTGGAGCTCGGCGAGGGCGGCCGGGCCGGCGAGGACGGCAACTACGCCTGGACCTGGGCCGGTCGGGGGCCCGGGCGATGAGCGCCGCCTCGTCCGCCGTGACCAACCGGACGGGCCCCGGGGCGATCCCCGAGCTGTTCCACGGGCTCTTCGACGACGCCGCGGTGTTCCCCCCGGGGAACCTGCCGGTCGCCGAGGCGGTGCCCGCGCACCGCGGGCACCGCGCGGCCTGGTACGCCGAGGCGGTCGGTCCGCTCCTGTGCGGAGCGGGCCGGCTGGGCGAGTTGGCCGCGGCGGCTTCGGGCGGCGCGCCGCTCAGGGTCGGGCTCGTACTGCCGGGGGGCAGTGCCGAGCTCGGCCCGGCGCTCGCCGCCGCCGCACCCTTCGAGGTGGTCGGCGTCGAACTCGCCGTCCGGGACGCCGCCGAGGCGGTCGCCGCCCTGGACCGGCTGCTGCCGCCGGACGTCCCGGCCGCCGTCGAGCTGCCGCGCGAACTCCTGCGCGGCGACGGCCTGGACGAGGTGCTGGACGTGCTCGTCGACAGCCCCTACCGGGCGAAGTTCCGCACCGGCGGGGTGGTGGCCGAGGCGTTCCCGGACGAGGAGGAGCTAGCCGCCTTCCTCACCGGCTGCGCCCTGCGCGGGCTGCCGTACAAGTGCACCGCCGGACTGCACAACGCCGTCCGGCACACCGACCCGGCCACCGGCTTCGAGCACCACGGTTTCCTCAACGTGCTGCTGGCCGCGCAGGAGACCGACCGGGCCGCAGCAGCGGCGATACTGGCGGAGCGCGACGGCTCGGTGCTGGCCAAGGCCGCCCATGCACTGACCGACCGTCAGGTTACGGTGATCCGGAACTCGTTCACCGCGTTCGGCACGTGCAGCATCGCCGAGCCCCTGGACGACCTGGCCGCGCTCGGCCTGCTGCCGTCCACGTCACTGCCCCAGGAGGACCGTTGAGCACCACCCCCCGCAGCTGGCTCGCCAGCGCCCAGGACTCGCCGTTCGGCGTGCACAACCTGCCGTACGGCGTGTTCACCGCCGCCGACCAGCCCGGCCGGCGCCGGATCGGCGTGCGCGTCGGGGACTTCGTGCTGGACGCCGCGGCGGCCGCCCGGGCCGCCGGGGCGCCGTCCGTGCTGCTGGCCGCGGACTCGCTCAACCCGCTGCTGGCGGCAGGGCGTTCGACCTGGACGCAGGTCCGGGCCGACCTCACCCGATGGCTGACGGACGAGTCCTACCGCGAGGCGCTGTCGCCTGCGCTGCTGCCGGCGGGCGAGGTCCAGCTGCACCTGCCGTTCGAGGTCGCCGACTACGTCGACTTCTACGCCTCCGAGCACCACGCCACCAACCTTGGCCGGATCTTCCGCCCGGTCTCGGAGCCGCTCACCCCCAACTGGAAGCACCTGCCCATCGGTTACCACGGGCGGGCCGGCACGGTGGTCGTCTCCGGCACCCCGGTGGTGCGGCCCCACGGGCAGCGCAAGGCGCCCGCCGACCCGGCGCCGTCGTTCGGGCCGACCCGGCGGCTGGACATCGAGGCGGAGGTCGGCTTCGTCGTCGGCACCCCGTCCGAGCTGGGCCGACCGGTCGTCCTGGACGACTTCCGCGAGCACGTGTTCGGCGTCTGCCTGGTCAACGACTGGTCCGCGCGCGACATCCAGGCCTGGGAGTACGTGCCGCTCGGCCCGTTCCTCGGCAAGTCCTTCACCACCTCCGTCTCCCCGTGGATCGTCCCGCTGGACGCCCTGCAGCACGCCCGGGTCGCGCCGCCCGAGCGCGACGTCGAGCCGCTGGCGTACCTGGACGACCGCGACGGCGAGCCGTGGGGACTGGACCTGGCGCTGGAAGTCCGGCTGAACGGGCACCTGGTGTCCCGGCCGCCGTTCGCCTCGATGTACTGGACGGCGCAGCAGCAGCTCACCCACATGACGGTCAACGGTGCCTCGCTGCGCACCGGCGACCTGTTCGCCTCGGGCACCGTCAGCGGGCCGGAGCCGGAAACCCGCGGCGCGCTGATCGAGCTGACGTGGAACGGCGAGGAGCCGCTGAAGCTCCCGGACGGCACCACCCGGACGTTCCTGGAGGACGGCGACGAGGTCACCATCACCGCCACCGCGCCGGGGCCGGAGGGCGCCGTCATCGGATTCGGCGAGGTGACGGGGCGGGTCCAGCCGTAGCGGGCCCGCAGCCGCCGGCCGACAACTGACGGCAAACAGATAACAGATAACAGACGACAGATAACAGCTGACAGATTTCATCATCTGTCAGCTGTTATCTGTTACCCCCGCCCCCTCCCCGAACTCCCCCCGTGCGCCGAACGCACCACGCCTACAGGCCCGCCCCTCCGGTGGCGTCGATGACCCGGCCGGTGACCCAGCGGGCGTCGTCCGAGGCGAGGAAGGCGACGATGTCCGCGATGTCCTCCGGCTGCCCGACCCGGCCGAGGGCCGCGAGCGAGGCCGCATGGGCCTCCGCCTCCGTGTTGCCGCGCAGCCAGCCGGCGTTGACGTCGGTGTCGACGACACCCGGCGCGACCGAGTTGGCGGTGATCCCGCGCGGGCCGAGCTGCTTGGCGAGGTTGAGGGTGAAGGTGTCGAGCGCCCCCTTGGTCGCGCCGTAGGCGATGATCTCCGGCATGGCGAGGCGGGCCGCGCCACTGGAGACGTTGATGATCCGGCCACCATCGCGCATCCGGTGCAGGCCGTGCTGGACGACGAAGAACGGCGCGCGGACGTTGACGGCGAAGACCTCGTCGAAGCCCTCCTCGGTGAGCGCGGCGAGGTCGGCACTGCGCCCGATCCCGGCGTTGTTCACGATGATGTCGACGCCGCCGTCGGGCGCGTGCGCGCCGATCCCGGCATCGAACGCCTCCCACAGCGCGGCCGCGTCCCCGTGCCGGCCGAGTTCGGCGTGCAGCGCGAAGGCCCGGCCGCCGTCGGCGCGGATGCCCGCGACGACCCCGCCCGCCGCCTCCTGATCGCGGGCGTAGCCGACGGCGACGGTGGCGCCGTCGCGGCCGAGCCTGCGGGCGATCGCCCGGCCGATCCCCCTGCTACCCCCGGTGACCAGCGCGGTCTTGCCCTTGAGTGCCTGCGTGCCCATGGCTGAGCCCCTTCCTGCTTCGCCCACCACATTTTTTGAGTGCTCACTCAAGAAAGAAGCTAACACACTTGTTGAGCGGGTGTTCTAAAATTCCGGCATGACCGAGAACCCGACGCGGCCCCGACGCGGACGACCGCCGACCTTCGACCGGGACGAGGCGCTGACGGCGGCGACCCGGCTGTTCTGGGAACGCGGCTACGAGGCCACCTCCGTCACCGACCTGACCACCGCCATGGGCATCCGGCCCGGCAGCCTCTACGCCGCGTTCGGCGACAAGCGTTCGCTCTTCGAGGAGGTCGTCCGCCACTACGGGCACTCCCCCGTCGGCGCCTTCGCGGGGGCCGCCCTGCGCGAGGAGACCAGCGCGTACGCGGCCTTCGCCCGGATCCTGCGGGAGGCGGCGGCCATCTACCCCGACCCCTCGCACCCGGCCGGCTGCCTGGTGATCAGCGCCGCCACCAACGTCTCCCCGCAGGACGCCGAGGTCCAGGCCCACCTGCGCGACCTGCGCAACCGCAACCTCCACGTCTTCGAGACCAGGCTGCGCACGGCCCAGGCGGACGGCGAACTCCCGCCCGACGCCGACCCGCACGCGCTGGCCGGCTACTTCGGCACGGTCATCCAGGGCATGTCGCAGCAGGCCCGGGACGGCGCCACCGCCGCCGACCTGGCCCGGACCGCCGAACTCGCCCTGCGCGCCTGGCCGTAGGGACCCGAACCGGGCCCAGCCGGCCGGTCCGCCGTGAGGACGGTCCGCCGGTCCGCCGTGAGGACGGCCCACCGCCCGGTCGGGTGATCACGGCTCCGCGCCGCCCCGGTACGGTGGACGACAGGAGTCGTCAAGACCGAGGAACGACCGAACGACCGAACGACGGGAACGGACCCGATGAACGCAGAGGTGGCGGAGGTCCAGGTCTCCCTGGACGGTGGGGCCAGGCGGATCGTGCTGAACCGGCCGCGGGCGCTCAACTCGCTGACCCACGGCATGATCACCACCGTCCACGCGACGCTGACCGAGTGGGCCGCGGACGACCGGGTGCGCACCGTCGTCCTGACCGGCGCCGGCGAGCGCGGCCTCTGCGCCGGGGCCGACCTCCGCGCACTGCACGACGACGCCAAGGCCGGCGGGGCCGGCACCCGGGCCTTCTTCCGCGACGAGTACCGGCTGAACGCGCTGATCGCCCACTACCCGAAGCCGTACGTCGCGGTGATGGACGGCATCACCATGGGCGGCGGCATCGGCCTGTCCGCCCACGGCGCGCTCCGGATCGTCACCGAACGTTCCACCGTCGCGATGCCCGAGACCCGAATCGGGCTGGTCCCGGACGTCGGCGGCAGTCGACTGCTCGCGCTCGCCCCGGGCGAGTTGGGCACCCACCTCGGACTCACCTCGGCCTCGATGGGCCCCGGTGACGCGCTGCTGTGCGGGTTCGCCGACCACTTCGTCCCCTCGACACGGATCGCGGCGCTGCTCGACGCCCTGGCCGAGAGCCCCGACCCCGCCGCCGCCGTCGCCTCGCACGCCGAGCCCGCGCCAGGGTCCGCGCTCGCGGAGCAGCGAGGCTGGATCGACGCCTGCTACACGGCCGACACCGTCGAGGAGATCGTCGAACGACTGCTGAACTCCGGCGTGGCGGAGGCGAAGGAGGCCGCGGAGCTGGTCCTCGGCAACTCCCCCACGGCCGTCACGGTGACCCTCGCCGCACTGCGCCGGGCTCGCACGCTCCCCTCCTTGGAGGCCGTGCTCGACCAGGAGTACCGCGTCTCCTGCGCCGCACTGAGCGGGCCTGACCTGGTCGAGGGCATTCGCGCCCAGGTGATCGACAAGGACCGCACCCCGCGCTGGTCCCCGGCCGCGCTCGCCAACGTCGGGGAGGCGGAGGTCGCCCGCTTCCTCGCCCCGCGCGTGGGCGACGAGTTGGGCCTGGCCTGACCGGGCTGCGCTGCGGCCCCGCATCACCACGCGCCATGAACCACTAGTCGTGAACCACGAGTCGTGAACCACGATCAAGGAGCCCGCATGACCCGCCCGATCCCGCTGCCGCCCGCCGGGGACGCCGACCCGCTGTCCCGGGTGCCGCTCGGCGAGCAGGTGCGCGGACTGCTGTTGGAGGGCCTGCTGAACGGGCGCTGGCAGCCCGGCGACCGGATCGTGGAACGGCGCCTGGCCGCCGAGTTGAACGTCAGCCAGGCGCCGGTGCGCGAGGCGCTGCGCTCACTGCAGTCGCTCGGACTGCTCGACGCCGAGCCCAACCGGGGCGTGCGGGTGCGCGAGATCAGCCCGGCCGAACTGCGCGAGGTCTACCAGGTGCGGGCCGCGCTGGAGCGGCTGGCCGCCGAGGCGGCGGTCGTCCGCCTGGCCGGGGACACCGCCGCCCTGGAGCGGCATGCGGAACGGATGGCGGCGGCGGCCGGGGCGGGTGACGCGCTCGGGCAGGCCCGGCACGGCGTGGCCTTCCACCGCGAGATCGTGGCCGCCGCCGGCAACGGGGCACTGCTGCGGACCTGGGAGGGGCTGGGCGTGGAGGTGTGGACGGTGCTGTCGCTGCACCGGGTCCGCCCGGAGTTGCACGAGAACGCGGCCGACCACGCTCCGCTGATCGAGGCCTTCCGGCGGCGGGATCCGGAGGTCGGGCGACTGTTGGCGGAACACGTCCTGGAGTACGCCGACCGCTCCGCCTGAGCGGATCCGGGCGGGGTCCCGGTGCGGCACCATGGTTCGCACAAAGATGATCGATCATCGCTCACATTACCCTCCAGTAGCGGTTGACGCGCCGCCGGACCACTCCCTACCGTCCATAGAGACCTTCCATGGAGAGAAATGCTATTCCGCATCCCGGAATCGGCACTCTGAAGCACCGGCAAAGGGGAACCATCCGTGTCCCAGCTCGACCAGCTTCCCGACCACGACCCCGAAGAGGTCGCGGAGTGGCGCGCCTCCCTGGACGCCGCCCGCGACTTCGGCGGAGCGCACCGCGCCGCCCACCTGCTGCGCCGCCTCGTCGAACACGCCGAACTGCGCCGGCTCGACGTCCCGCCGCTCCTGGACACCCCGTACGTCAACACCATCCCGACCGGCGCCGAGCCCGAGTTCCCCGGCGACGAGGCGATGGAGCGGCGGATCACCGCCTGGAACCGCTGGAACGCCGCCGCCATGGTGACCAGGGGCAACCACCGCGGCGGCCTCGGCGGGCACATGGCCACGTACGCGTCCGCCGCCTGGCTGTACGAGGTCGGCTTCCAGCACTTCTTCCGCGGCAAGGAGGCCGACGGCTCCGGCGACCAGCTGTACGTCCAGGGCCACGCCGCGCCCGGCGTCTACGCCCGCGCCTTCCTCGAAGGGCGCATCGGCGAGGCCCAGTTGGACCGCTTCCGACAGGAGGCCGGCGGCGACGGCCTGCCCTCGTACCCGCACCCGCGCCGACTGCCGTGGTTCTGGGAGTTCCCGACCGTGTCCATGGGCCTCGGACCGCTGTCGGCCATCCACCAGGCCCGGTTCAACCGGTACTTGACCGCGCGCGGCATCAAGGACACCTCCGGCTCGCACGTCTGGGCGTTCCTCGGCGACGGGGAGATGGACGAGCCGGAGTCGACCGCCGCGCTCGCCCTCGCCTCCCGCGAGGGGCTGGACAACCTCACCTTCGTGGTCAACTGCAACCTCCAGCGCCTGGACGGACCGGTGCGCGGCAACGGCAAGATCGTCCAGGAGCTTGAGCGCCAGTTCCGCGCCGCCGGCTGGAACGTCGTCAAGTCGCTGTGGGGCGAAGCCTGGGACGACCTCCTGGCCCGCGACACCACGGGCGCGCTGGTGCGCCGGCTCGGCGCGGTGCCGGACGGACAGTTCCAGACCTACGCCGCCTCCGACGCCCGCTACGTCCGCGAGCACCTGTTCCAGGCCGCGCCCGAACTCCGGGCGATCGCCGAAACCGTTGACGACCAGCGGCTGTTGGAGATCGTCGCGACCTCCCGGGCCGGACACGAACCGCGCAAGGTGTACGCCGCCTACCGGGCGGCGCTGGAGCATCGGGGCGCCCCCACGGTGGTTCTGGTGCAGACGGTCAAGGGCTGGACGCTCGGCCCCGGCTTCGAGGCCCGCAACGCCAACCACCAGATGAAGAAGCTCTCCGGGGCGGAGTTCCGGGCGATGCGCGACCTGCTCGAACTCCCCATTCCCGACAGTGCCCTGACCGGCGAGCTGGTCCCGTACGCGCACCCGGGCCCGGACTCCCCGGAGGCCCGCTACCTCCGGGAGCGGCGCGCCGCGCTGGGCGGCCCCGCGCCCGCCCGCCGGGTGCGCTTCACCCCGCTGCCCGAGCTGCCCGCGAAACCCTTCGAGACGCTGCTCAAGGGCTCCGGCACGCAGGAGATCGCGACCACCATGGCGTTCGTCCGGCTGGTCAAGGACCTGATGCGGGACAAGGCCAGCGGCCACCGCTGGGTGCCGATCGTCCCGGACGAAGCACGCACCTTCGGCATGGAGTCGCTCTTCCCGAGCGCCGGCATCTACTCGCCGCTGGGGCAGACCTACGACCCGGTCGACCGCGACCAGCTGCTCCACTACAAGGAGTCGGCGACCGGCCAGATCCTCAACGAGGGCATCACGGAGGCCGGTTCGATGGCCTCGCTGACCGCCGCCGCGACCGCGTACGCCACCCACGGCGAGCCGGTGATCCCGTTCTACATCTTCTACTCGATGTTCGGCTGGCAGCGCACCGCCGACCAGATGTGGGCCCTGGCCGACCAGTTGGGCCGAGGCTTCCTGATCGGCGCCACCGCCGGACGCACCACGATGACCGGCGAGGGCCTGCAACACGCCGACGGCCACTCGCAGTTGATCGCCTCCACCAACCCGGCGGCGCTGTCCTACGACCCCGCCTTCGGGTACGAGGTCGCGGTGATCGTCCGCGAGGGCCTGCGCCGGATGTACAGCAGCAGCCCCCAACACCCGCACGGCGAGGACGTGTTCTACTACCTGACCGTCTACAACGAGTCGCTGCCACAGCCGCCGCTGCCGACCGGCACGGATGTCACCGACGTTACTGCCGTCGCTGACGTCACCGACGGCATCCTGCGCGGGCTGTACCGCTACCGCCCAGCGGAGCCCTCGCCGGCCGGCGACGCGCCGCGGCTCCAGCTGCTCGCCTCGGGCACCGCCGTGCGCTGGGCGCTCGCCGCCCAGCAACTGCTCGGCGAGGACTGGGGCGTGGCGGCGGACGTCTGGTCGGCACCCTCCTGGACGGAGCTGCGCCGGGAGGCGCTGGACTGCGACGCGGCCAACCTGGCGCAGGCGGCGGCCGGTACGGGCGCGGCGGCGCGCGTCCCCTACGTGACGCGGGCACTGGCAGGGGCGCCCGGGCCGGTGCTGGCGGTCAGCGACTGGATGCGCGCGGTACCGGACCAGATCCGCCCGTGGGTGGAGCAGGACTGGACGTCGCTGGGCACGGACGGCTTCGGCCTCTCCGACAGCCGGGACGCGGCGCGGCGGCACTTCGGCGTGGACGCCCAGTCGGTCGCGGTGGCGGCGCTGGCCGCGCTGGCGCGCCGGGGCGAGGTCAAGGCGGAGACCGTCCGGCAGGCGGCCGAGCGCTACGGGGTCCGCTTCTGACCCCTGACGCCCTACGTCCGGAGCCCTGGGCCCCGGCTCCGCAGCGAAGGAGCCGGGCCCGTGACGACCGTCTCGCATACCAAGACTGGCGCGAGGCGGGGCGCGTCGTAGATCGTTGGATGGTCAGGGCGCGCCCGCGCGGCGCCGAGCAGCGGAATGGGAGTCAACGGCGATGACCGAGACCGAGACCTACGAGACGATCCTGGTCGAGCGCAAGGGCCGGGTGGGGCTGATCACGCTCAACCGGCCGAAGGCACTCAACGCGTTGAACACCCAGCTGATGAACGAGGTGGTCGCGGCCGCCACCGCCTTCGACCGGGACCCGGAGATCGGCTGTCTGGTGATCACCGGCTCGGAGAAGGCGTTCGCGGCCGGCGCCGACATCAAGGAGATGCAGGGCAACCGGTTCCCGGACGTCTACCTGGACGACTGGCTGGGCCCCTGGGACCGGCTCGGCGCACTGCGCAAGCCGGTCGTGGCGGCGGTGGCCGGGTTCGCGCTGGGCGGCGGCTGCGAGCTGGCGATGCTGTGCGACATCCTGCTGGCGGCGGACACCGCGAAGTTCGGGCAGCCGGAGATCAAGCTCGGTGTCATCCCGGGCATCGGCGGTTCGCAGCGGCTGACCCGGGCGGTCGGCAAGGCGAAGGCGATGGAACTGTGCCTGACCGGCCGGATGATGGGCGCCGAGGAGGCCGAGCGGGCCGGCCTGGTCTCCCGGATCGTCCCGGCGGACCAGCTGCTGGCCGAGGCCCTGACGGTGGCCGAGACCGTCGCGGCGATGTCCACCCCGGCTGCGGTCATGCTCAAGGAGAGCGTCAACCGCGCCTTCGAGACGACCCTCGCCGAGGGCGTGCGCTTCGAGCGTCGGCTGTTCCACGCGGCGTTCGCCACGGCGGACCAGAAGGAGGGCATGGCGGCGTTCGCGGAGAAGCGCCCGCCGTCCTTCACCAACCGGTGACCTGGCCGCTTACGGCTGACGGCTGACAGGTAACAGCTGACAAGTAACAGATAACAGCTAACAGATTTCGTCATCTGAAATCTGTTAGCTGTTATCTGTCAGCTGTTATGCGTCAGCCACCGTCACACCTCGTCCACCAGCGCCGTGTTGAGCCGGGCGAGCCCGCTACGGGTGGCGGCGACCACGATCTGGTCGCCCGGGGTGAGGCGCCGCGTGCGGTCGGGAAAGTTCCACTGCAACTGCGCACTGCGGGCGAACCGGACGGCGATCACCCGGACGCCGCCCGGGTCCTCCAGGTCGTGCCGGTTCATGCCGATCAGCCCGCTGCCGTCCTCGACCGTCAACTCGGCGATCAGCAGCACGTGCCGGAACACCGACAGCATCCCGCGCACCTCGCGCCCCATCAGGGCGGCGGCGAAGGCGGGTGCGGCCAGGTACGAGACCGAACGCGAGGCCGCGTTGTCCAGCGTCGCGTAGAAGTGCCCGGCGAAGTTGTCGTCGAACAGCCGCACCACCACACGGACTTCGGGATTCCCGTGGCGCGCCTCCAGGGCCGCCTCCAGGTTGGTGGCGTCGTCGCCGCTGACCGCGACCAGCGCCCGGCTGTGCTTCAACCGGGCGCGACGCAACTGCTCCTCGAACGGGCCGTCGCCCAGCACCACCGGGATGCCGAGCGCCCGGGCGGCGGCGATGCCCCGGGCCTGCGGGTCACGCTCCATGCAGACCACCGGCACGCCCAGTTCGTGCAGTTGGGCCGCGACCCGGGTGCCGACGTTGCCGAGGCCGACGACGATCACGTGGTCCCGGGTGCCGGCCCCGGGGTTGCGGGGCTGCCCGCGCCGCCCGGAGCCGAGCACCTCGACCGCGATGGCGGTGGCGACCGGGGCGAAGGTGATCCCGCAGATGGTGATCACCACCTGCGCCACCCGCTGCCACAGCCCGCCCGTCCCGGTCCCGGCGGCGATGTCGGCGAGTTGGTCGGGCTGGGCGGCGCCCGCGAGGTCGAGCAGCGAGATGTAGAGGGTCCAGCCGAAGTTCCGGTTCAGGTACCAGAGAACGCCGAAGGCCATCAGCACCGCGGCGAGGGCGGTGAGCAGCACCAGCCGCATCCGGGCGCTGGTGAAGAAGCGCATCATGTCGAGCAGCCGCCAGCGCGCCCGCCGCGCCCAGCTGATCGGTTCCCTGGGTTCGATGCGCAGCGCTTGGAGGGCGGCCACGCCGTCCGGCTCCTCCTCGGGCACCGACTCCGGTTCCGCTTCGCGGCGGACGCCACCGGGGCGGACCGGCCCGTCGTCGCCGAACTCGCTGGCGAGCCGGACGAAGTCGGCCGAGTCGCCGCGCTGTTCGGGCAGCAGGCGGATCTTGCTGAGGTCCTGGCGGTCGATGTGGTCGGCGACCACGCAGATCCGGTCGGAGGTGATGGCCTCGTCGAAGGCGATGTGCAGGAAGCGTCCACCGATCTCGACCGAGTTGGGCCGCCCGAGCGCCGCCGCGGCGAAGGCGGGTGCGGCGGTGGCGGATCCGGAGAGCGCGGCACCGTTCCTGAGCAGCCGTTCGATGTTCTCACCGAGGCGCTGGTTGAACATCCGGAGCACGATCCGGATGTCCGGGTTGTGGCCTTGGGCGCTGAGCGCGGCGTGGATGTTGTCCTGGTCGCTGCCCTCGACGAGGGCGAGGCCGCGGGCGGTGTCGATCGACACCTCGCGCAGCGCCTCGTCGGTGATGCTGGCGTACTCGACGACGGCGGCGACGCCGGGGAGTTGCTCGATCTGCGGCGCGTGGTCGCGGGTGCGATCGGCGACCAGGACGACGACCGGGACCTCGTAGTGCTCGACGAGTTCCAGGACCAGCCGGTGGGCAAGCGCGTTGCCCCCGCAGACGATGTAGTGCTGACTGACCGGCTCTACCGAACGGGTCCCCCACCCTTCAGAAGTCATACCGCCGGATGATATCGACGGCAGGTGGCCGGACGGTGTCGTTCCGGCGACCGGAAGGCCACCGGAGCCACTCCATCGAACATTCGTCTCCTCCGCACGCCCTCTCCCATCCCCCTTCCGTCCCCCTCCGCTTCCTCTCCCCCCTCTCTTGTCTCCGTCCCCCGAACGGCCGTACCCGACGCGCCGGTCGGCAGTGGCCCGGCCAGGCTGGGGTTCGGCCCCTGCCCGTCCCCGGCCCCGAGGAGTACACCACCGTGGTTTCCCCGATCATCACCCCCGACGGTTCCCCGGTCCAGGGTCCGCTCGGCCAACTCGCCAAGGCAGCCTGGCAGGTCCTGCTGCTCGCCGGAATCGTCTCGCTGGCCCTCGGAATCGTCGTCTTCGTCTGGCCGAAGGAGACCCTGCTGGTGGTGGGCGTGCTGTTCGGCCTCTACCTGCTGGTCATCGGCATCGTGCAGCTGATCGCCGCGTTCGGCACCCACGCGACCACCGCGCTGCGGGTGCTGGCCTTCATCAGCGGGGCGATCTGCGTCCTGCTGGGGCTGCTCTGCTTCCGCAGCGCGGCGCAGTCGCTGCTCCTGCTGGCGATCTGGATCGGCATCGGCTGGCTGTTCCGGGGCATCACCCAGCTCGCCGCCGCGGTCTCCGACCCGGCGATGCCGGCCCGTGGCTGGCAGGCCTTCGCAGGCGTGGCCAACACGGTGGCCGGTGTGCTGCTGCTGGTCTGGCCGGTCGGTTCGATCGCCGCGTTGGCCGTCCTGGCCGGCTGTTGGCTGGTGATCCTCGGACTGATCGAGATCGTGACGGCCCTCCAGATGCGCGGCCGGGCCAAGCAGATCCCGGCGGGGGTCTGACTCCACGGCCTGACCTCACGGGCCTGACTCCACGGGTCTCACTCCGTAGCTAGCGCGTCGGCGCGTAGCCGATCCGGAATGTGGCGGCCTCCAGCCGTTCCGGCGTGAGCCGGACGTCCGTCAGCCGCTCGGCCAGCGCGAACGCGGCCTCGGTGTGCAGGTCGTGACCCTCCCCGTCGAGCTGGAAGCCGCAGGCCGTCAGCAGCGCGGGGACACCGGGGGCGTCGGCGTCCGAACCGTGCCGCTGGGTGGGGAACAGCGGCTCGAACTGGAGCCGGCAGCTGCCCTGCTCCCACCAGTTGAAGTGGTCCACCGCGACGGCGTTCCGGAAGTGCGAGACCAGCCGGGTGCCGTCGGCGAGGCGGCGGATGACGTCGGGCAGGCTGCCGAGGTAGCCGAAGACCTCGACGACGACGGCCCACCCGTCGAGTTCGGTAACGGCGACGAGCAGCCGGTCGTCCTCCGGCTCGATCCGGGCCTCCGCCTCCTCGTCCTCCCCGTCGTCGAAGGTCTCCCAGGCGGCGACCACGGCGTCCAGGCCGGTGACCTCCCGACCGGGCAGGGCGCCGAAGCGGCGCAGCAGTTCGTCGGCGGTGATCCCCTCGACCAGCGTCAGGCAGTGGGCCGCCCCGGGGATGGGGTAGCGCTGCTCGAACCAGGTGTAGTCGGTGGCGTGTGCAGTCATGCGCCGATGCTGCCAGCTGCCTGTGACACCGCCGGCCGGGGCGGCGGTTGCGTGGCGTCCTCAGAGCCAGACCGGCGCGTCCGTCCCCCAGCGCCCCGGCGGGCGGGACCAGTCGGTGGGCGCGCCGGTGTAGGCGATGGGCGGCAGGGCGTGGCGCAGCCGTCCGTAGGCGGAGTCGGTCTCGGCGAGCCACCGGGCCGGGTCGTACGCCCCGGTGTCCGGAGCACCGTCCGCCGGAGCGCCGTCCGCCGGGGCAGCAGGGGCGGGCGCCTCGGGCGGGATGCCGTGCAGCAGCCACGAGGCCGTACCGGCGAGGGAGAACCGCAGGTGCCGGCCGCCGGGCCGGCCGGTGCGCTGCTCGGTGAGGGCGCGCAGGACGGCGGCGGCGACGAGGTAGCCGGTGCCGTGGTCGAGGGCCTGGGCGGGCAGTACGCCCGGGCGGCCGTCGGGGCCGGCCTCGTGGGCGGCGATGCCGACGCCGGCCTGGACGAGGCTGTCGAAGCCGCGACGGCCGGCCCAGGGGCCGGTCCAGCCCCAGGCGCAGAGCTGCGCGACGATCAGGCCGGGGTGGCGGGCCGACAGTGCGTCGGGGGCGAGGCCGTGCGCGTCGAGGGCGCCGGGGCGGTAGCCGGTGACGAGGACGTCGGCGGTGGCGAGCAGGCCGTCGAAGACGGCGCGGTCGGCGGGATCGGTGAGGTCGAGGCGGGTGGAGCGCTTGCCGAAGCCGGTGTCGGCGTGGGCGTCGTCGGCCTCGGGGAGGTGGGGCGGGTCGACGCGCAGGACGTCGGCGCCCAGCAGGGCGAGGGTCCGGGTGGCGACCGGGCCGGCGATGACCCGGGTGAGGTCGAGGACGCGGATCCCGGCGGCGGGCCGCTCCGGGCCGGCGTCGCCGAGCGGGCGGACGGGCGCGGTGCCGGTCACCCGGCTCTCCATCAGGGGGTGCACGGTGGCACTCACCGGCGCGACGGCTACGGCGAGCGCCCCCGCTTCGAACGCCCGCTCCTGGACCTGCTCCGCCGGCAGTTCGCCCAGCAGCTTGGCGAGCATTTCGGGCCCGGCGTCGGCGGGCAGGTCGAGGGCGGCGAGCAGTCGGGTGCGGTGGTGCGGGTAGTTGGCGTGGGTGCGGACCCAGCCGTCGGCGGCGCGCCAGAAGCCGGAGTGCGGGGCGAAGCTGACGGGCGTGCGGCCGTCGACGGTCAGGTGGCGTTCGCTGACGAAGGCCATGGCGACGGCGCCCTGGTCCACCCGGACGGCGGGGACCAGGCCGCCGGCGCGGTGGGCGGCGAGTTCGGCGGCGGCCAGCGAGCAGGCGGCCACGGTGGCCCGGGCGAGCCTGCGCACCGGCAGGCCGGAGGCCAGGACGTCACCGGGGCCGTGGAAGGAGACCCGCCCCAGCAGCTCGGCCGATCCGCCGAGGGCGGCCCAGAGGTCGGCGGTGGGCCGGTCCGCAGGTTCCCCTCCGGCGGCGGGCTGTTCGGTGGACGCGGGCTGATCGCCGGACGCGGGCTGATCGGCGGGCCAGGTGCCGGGGAAGGTCGGACGCTCTGTCATGCCCGGCATTGTGCTCCCGTTCTCAGGCGCTCGCCGTGACGCCCGCCACCAGCATCAGCAGCACCGCCGAGACGAGGGTCATCCGGCGCGCCGCGCGAGGGGTGCCGCCGAGCCGGCCGCCCAGGCGTCCGCTGGCGTGCGCGACCAGCCCGTACACGACGGCGCAGGCCAGCACGTTGAGCGAGCCGAGGGCGAGCACCTGCCCGCCGACCGGCAGCGCGGCGCCCGGCTCGACGAACTGCGGCACCAGGGAGAGGTAGAGCAGCAGCCCCTTGGGGTTGAGCAGGGCGGTCAGCATGCTCTGACGCAGCACGGTCGCGGTGGGCTGCGGCTTGGGCTCGGTGAGGGCCGTGGCGCCCCCGCCCTTGCGCAGCGCGAGCAGCATGGTGACGGCCAGCACCAGCAGGTACGCGGCGCCGGTGAGGCGCAGGACGGGCAGGGCGGCGGGGACGGCACGCAGCGCGGCGGCCAGGCCGGCGCTGGAGAGCAGGGTGTGGACGGCGTAGCCGGCGCAGACGCCGCCGACCGCGATGAAGGCGGCGCGCCGACCCTGGCCGAGGCCTCGGGCGGCGATGTAGAGCCAGTCGGGCCCCGGTGTGCAGACCAGCAGCAGGTCGACTCCGAGGAAGAGGAGGAGGGCGTGGGTGTCCATGGGTGGCGGTGACCTGTCGTGCTCGTTCGGGCGGGTCCCGGCCGTTGGTCCGGTGATCCTCGCGGCACCTGTCCGGTGCGTTCGGTCACTGAAGGTAGCCGGATAGCCCTGGCACGCGATGGCCACTTCCTGCTGGCCCGGCCCGCCTTTTGGCAGAATATTGCGCCATGGACCGAATCGACCGCAGAATCCTCCGCGAGCTCCAGCAGGACGGCCGCCTGACCAACGCCGACCTGGCCGCCCGGGTGGACCTCACCCCCTCCCCCTGCCTGCGCCGGGTCCGACAACTGGAGCAGGACGGCGTGATCCGCGGCTACCGGGCGCTCCTGGACGGCACAGCGGTCGGACGCGGCTTCCAACCGTTCGTCACGATCACCATGCGTCACGAGGATCAGGTGACGGTCGCCGAGTTCGAACGCCGGGTGGCGGAGCTGCCGGAAGTGGTGGAGGCGCACCGCCTCTTCGGGGAACCCGACTACCTGCTGCGCATCGCGGTGGCCGACATCGCCGCGTACGAGCGCTTCATCACCGACGTGCTCTCGGGCCTGCCGGGGATCGCGCAGGTCAACTCGCATCTGACGATGAAGCAGGTGAAGGCCGACCGGGGGCTGCCGATCGGCGGGTAGGCTGCGAACGGGGGCCGCCGCGGCCGCCCGTACGGGGGACAGCGCGACAAGGGGAGCTCCATGCACGCGGTCCGCCGCCTCGATCTCGGGTACTTCGTCCGGCCTGCGTCCGAGGTGGGCGGCCCGGAGCCGCGGGTGGAGCCGGTCCTCGCGTACCTGGTCCGCCGCCCGGAGGGGCTGCTGCTGTTCGACACCGGGATCGGCGCAGGCGAGCCCGAGACCGAAGCGCACTACCGCCCGGTCCGCCGCCCGCTGACGGAGGCGCTCGCGGCCGTCGGCGTCGCCTGCGCCGACATCGACCTGGTGGTCAACTGCCACCTCCACTTCGACCACTGCGGCGGCAATCCGCTGCTCGCCGGCACGCCCGTCCTCGTCCAGGCGGCCGAACTGGCCGCCGCCCGGCGCGGCGCGTACACCATCGACGCGCTGGTCGACTTCCCCGGCGCCGACTACCGCGAACTGGACGGCGAGACGGAGGTCTGGCCGGGCGTACGGGTGCTGCCGACGCCCGGGCACACCGGCGGCCACCAGTCACTGGTGGTCGAGCGGCCCGGCGGCGGCGCGGTGATGCTGGCCGGGCAGGCGTACGACTTCGCGTCCGAGTACGGCCAGGCGGTGCTCGCCCGGCGGGCGTCGCGCGAGGGCGTGGCCGCGCCGCTGCCCGGTTACCGGGCCTGGCTGGACCGGGTGGCGGAGTACGGGCCGCGCCGGGTTCTGTTCGCGCACGACCACGCGGTCTGGGAACCGGTCGGATAGGGCCAACGGCCGGGCCAGGCACAGTTCAGGGGGTCCGGAGGCTCGGAGGCTCGGAGGGCTCTGAGAGTTCAGAGTGCTCAGAGGACTCGGAGGGTTCAGAACGTGAAGCGCAGCGACCGGACCCGGTGGTCGAAGTTGGACGGCACGATGTCCGGCTCGCCGACCGACCGCACCTCGGGCAGCCGGGCGAACAGCTCGCGGAACAGCACCTTCATCTCCTGCCGGGCCAGGTGCGCCCCGATGCAGTAGTGCGGCCCTCCGCCGCCGAAGCCGAGGTGGGGGTTGGGCGTGCGGGTGATGTCGAACGCGTCCGGGTCGGGGAAGACCGTCTCGTCCCGGTTGGCCGAGCCGAAGAACAGGGCGACCTTCTCCCCCGCGCGCAGCAGCGGGCCCCCGGGGCCGCCGAGCTCGTGGTCGACGGCGAGGGTCCGGCGGAAGTGGATGATCGGCGTGGCGTGGCGGATGATCTCGTCGACCGCACCGCCGAGCCCCCCGTCGAGGTCCGCGAGCAGCAGGGCGCGCTGCTCCGGGTGCGCGGTCAGCAGGTGCAGGCCGTGGGCGAGCGCGTTGCGGGTGGTCTCCACACCGGCGACCAGCAGCAGGGAGAAGAACGCGCCGAGTTCGCGTCCGGTGAGCCGGCGGCCGTCCACGTCGGCGGTGACCAGGGCGGAGATCAGGTCCTCGGTGGGCCGGCGGCGGCGCTCACGACCGATCGAGGCGACCATGCCCTGCATGCGGGCCAGCGCCAGCAGCCCGCGCCCGGGCATCCGGATCCGGCGGCGCAGCGGGCGGGCCACGCCGATGTTCTCGGAGGCGTGGTTGACCTGGTCCAGGATCATTCGGCGCGGATGTTCCGGGATCCCCATCATGGTGCAGATCACCTGGAAGGGGAGCTCGGCGGCCACGGAGGTGACGAAGTCCTCCGGCCGCCGCCGCTCGACGTCGTCGACCAGGCGGGTGGCGACGCGGCGGATGTCCTCCTCGACCTGGCCGAGCAGCCGGGGGGTGAAGGCTCGCGAGACGATCCTGCGCAGTTGGGCGTGCCGGGGGTCGTCGAGGTTGACCATCGAGTCGCCGAACACCAGCCGGACCCAGCGGGGCGGTTCCGGGGTGGTGACGCCGGGGCCGCTGAGGAACACCGCGGGGGTCCGGCTGGCCTCGACCACGTCGGCGTGGCGGACCAGCGCGTGGAAGCCCCGGCCGGCGGCGGGATCGCCGAAGAACACCGGCGCGGGGCGTCGGCGCAGTTCGGCGAAGGCGGCCGCGCGGGCGGGGGCGGGCAGCTGCCAGAAGCGGGGGTCGGCGAGGTCGGCGGCGGGGGCCGCCAAGCCGGTCGAGGTCTCCATGGCCGGGCCTCCTGCTTCGCGTTCGGCGTCCGCCCGGCAACCACTATCGGTACCGGGGTGTGCACATTTAGTGAGCAAGCGGGGGGTGATGTCAAACCGCGTCGATGGTCGTACGAACGGGTTGGTTCGGCGGCCGGGCCGGACTCTCGACACACGGAGGCACGGGGCCGGGCATGGTCTCACGGGGTGGAACCGGCCAATACCGGAGGGTGCGGTCCGGGCCGGGCGGGGCGGGTGCGACGATGAGTGCCATCGTGATGACCGACCGGATCCGCCTGCTGCGCGCCGTGGTCTTCGCCGCGCTGTGCGTGGCGCTGGCCGCCGCGGCGCACGTCGCCATGGCCGGAGCCGGGGTCTCACCACCGGTGCTGATCGGCGCGTTCGGGGCCGTCCTCGGTCTGACCTGGCTGCTCGCCGGCAAGCGGCGCGGGCTCGGCGCGATCAGCGCCTGGATGGTCGCGGCCCAGAGCGCGCTGCACCTGCTGTTCGAACAGGCCGCGGCGCTCGGCCGGGGAGGCGGCGGTCTCGGCCGGCTCGCCACCACGGACTGGGCCGCGCTGCTGCTCTGCAACCCCGAGCGGATCCCCGGCGGGCTCTCCCCCGCCGAGCTGGCCCGGATGGCGGGCCTCGACCCGGACGTCCCGCCCGCCGCCAACGGCCTGCACACCATGGCGGGCATGCACCACGGGACGGCGGCGGGTGTGGTTTCCGCCCCGGTATCGGTATCCACGTCCGCGTCGGTCTCCGCGTCCGCTTCGGCTTCGGCTTCGGCTTCGGCTTCGGCTTCGGCTTCGGCCGATGGGACGGCGCTGGACGCGGCCGGGATGGCGGGGATGCCCGGCATGCCGGGTACGTCGGGCCTGTCCGGAGCATCCGCCGCACACGGGATGCCCTCCGGGACGGCACACGGCATGGCACACGACATGGCGCACGGGATGTCCTTCGGGATGATCGCCGCCCACGCGCTCGCCGCGCTGGCCTGCGCGCTGCTGCTGTGGCGCGGTGACGCCGCGCTGGTCCGGCTCTTCGACCTGCTCGGCGCGCTCGGCACCGTGGTCGCGGGAGTGCTGGTGCTCCCGCTGCTGGCGCTGTTCGCGCGCCCCTTCGGCTACCGCCCGCCGGCTGCACCCCGACCCACCGGCGGCCGGACCCGGCCATCCCGGTCGGTGCTGCTCACTCATGCCGTGGTCCGGCGCGGCCCGCCGGCGCTCGCCCTCGCCTGCTGACGCGCCCGCCGTCCCCACTCCTGCGCCTACCGCCCGGCAGCCCACCGCCGCCGGGGACCGCAGGGCCCACGGGGTTCGCTCGGCGGGCAGGTCGCCCTGCCGCTCGGCCGCGCCTTCGCCGCCGTGCCGCCAGGGCCCGGACCCACGCCCGCCCGCCGCCTCCTCCGTGGAGGCGCCGCGGGCCGCGCGGAAGTCCCATGGACGCCGGCGGCGCCGCCTCGGGTGGCGCCGCTCCCAGCCCTCCCCTCAGGACCTTCGCATGCCTGACTACGACGGCGCACCGGCTTGGGCCGGCGCCACCGTCCTACCGCTCCACGGCCTCCGGCCCGTCCGGAGCCTGACCGCCCCCGAACCCCCGCACGCCGAGTCCGTCCAGCAAGCGGGCCGACCACTCGTCCGACGGGCCGGCGGCGGCGCCCGCCCGGACGCGGCCGCGCAGTTGCTCGGCCCGCTCCAGCCACGCGCGGCAACCGGCGCAGCGCGCGACGTGCCCGTCCAGCCGGCCACCCGACAGTCCGGTCGGTTCGCCGTCGAGCCGGGCCGACAGGGCGGTACGGAACTGCGCGCATCTCATACGACCATCGTCCCGCACTGCCCTCACGGTGGGACCGGCCGGGTGGGAGGCCACCGTGGATGACGAGCAGCTCACCGCGCTCGCACTGACCGCCCGCGCGGGCCGGGCCCCGGACGTCGAGGCCTTCGTCCGCGCCACCCAGCGGGACGTCTGGCGGTTCGTCGCCCACCTCACCGACGTCCAGTCCGCCGACGACCTCGCGCAGGAGACCTTCCTGCGCGCGCTGCGCGGCCTGCCCGCGTTCGCCGGCCGCTCCTCGGCCCGCACCTGGCTGCTGTCGATCGCCCGGCGCACGGTGATCGACCGGTACCGGACGGCCGCCGCCCGACCGCGCTGCGCGGCGCTGCCGGACTGGCAGGAGGCGGCGGAGCGGCAGGGGGCCGAACCGGCAGCCGGGTTCGAGGACGGCGTCGCGCTCGGGGACCTGCTCGACCGGGTGCCCGCCCAGCGGCGGGAGGCCTTCGTCCTCACCCAGATGGTCGGCCTGAGCTACGCCGAGGCGGCCGAGGTCGCCGGCTGCCCGATCGGCACCGTGCGCTCCCGAGTCGCCCGCGCCCGGGAGGAGCTGATAGCCCGGCTCCGAGCGGCCGAGGGCGGGGAACTCGCAGCGGCCTGCTGAGCGGGGGCAGGTAGCGGGTAACAGATGACAACTAACAGATAACAGATTTCGAAATCTGTTAGTTGTTAGTTGTTAGTTGTCTGCTGTCGGTTGCCATCCGTCCGCCGCCCCCGTCTGTCCGTCCGAAAATTCCTTCACATGTTCGGAACTGGAGCCCCCGCGCCTCCGACTGCTGTACCGGACCCCGCCGCCGAGGCGGTGTCCGGGACAGCAGTCGGGCAACGGAGGGACTTCATGGCAGCGCAACAGCCGCTGACCGCCGCTACGTTGATGGACAGTCAGGCACAACCTGCAGACCGGTGGATCCTGGTCGTGGCCGCCGGGCTGCTCTCGTTCGTCGCGATGCTCGACATGAACGTGGTCAACCTGGCCCTCACCGACATCTCGGCCAGCCTGCACGTGTCCGCCGGGGTCGCCCAGTGGGCCACCCTCGGCTACCAACTCCCGCTGGTGGCACTCCTCTTGCCCGCCGGGCGCTGGCTGGACCAGGTGGGCACCCGCTCGGCGCTGCTGCTCGCCGTCAGTTGCTTCGCCGCGTGCAGCGTGCTGGCCTCCCTCGCCCCCTGGGCGGGCTGGCTGATCGCCGCCCGACTGCTCCAGGGCGCCTTCGGCGCGGTGCTGTTCGTCCTGATGCCGGTGCTGGCCGCCACCTCCGTCCGCCCCGAATCGCGCGGACGGGCGATGAGCATCCCGGCGACGCTCGGCCCGCTCGGCGCCGTCACCGGGCCGGTCATCGGCGGCCTGCTACTGGACCACTTCGGCTGGCGGGCGGTCTTCCTGATCAAGCTGCCGGTCTGCCTGGCCGCCGTGCTGATCGTGCGCCGGTACGCCCCGCGGCGGGGCCACCTGCGCCCGCCCGACCGGGCGTCGCTCGGCGACGCCGCCCTGATAGGCGCGGCCGTCGCTGCCGTGCTGCTCGCGCTGACCCTGGCCCCGGAGGCGCCGCTGTGGCTGCTGCTGGCGCTGCCCGCCGCCCCCCTGGTGCTGGTCTGGCTGCGCCGCCCCGGGGGCAGGCCGGTCGCCGAGGTGCTGCGGGCCGCCGGAACCGTCGGGGTCAACGCGTCGGTGCTGGCCCTCGCCGCCGGCTTCGCGGCCTGCCACTACCTGCTCGCCCAGCACCTGCGCGGTCCGGGCGGCGAGAGCGCCACCGCCACCGCGCTCACCATGCTGGCCTTCCCGCTCGGCATGGTGCTGGCCGGCCGGGTCGGCGGACGGCTGGCCGACCGCTGGGGCGCCCGCCCGACCGCGCTCGCCGGCGCCGCCGTCACCACCCTCGGCCTGGCGCTGCTCGTCCCGCTGGACACCGGCTGGTCCGCCGCCGACATCGCCTGGCGGCTCGCCCTGGCCGGTGTCGGGATGGGCCTCAACGGTGGCCCCACCCAGGCCCTGGTGATGACCGCCTCGCCCCCCGGGAAGCTCGCCACCGCAGGCTCCGCCGTCCAACTGGCCCGCAGCCTGGGCTTCGCCCTCGGCCCGGCCCTGGCCGGCGCCGCCGCGCTGGCCGGCGACCGCGCCACCACCGGCACCCGGACGGGCATCGCCCTGGCCGCCCTGGTCGCGGCGACGGCCGTGGCACTGCTCGCCCTGCACCGCCGCCCACGGACCTGAGCCTGCCGGACCGCGCCTCCCCAACTCCCAACGCCCGCGTGCCCAGAGCCCGTACCCCAGAGCCCATACCCGAGAGCCCGCACCCCGCCATGCCCGCACCACCGGAGGAACACCGCAGATGACCGACACCGTCCACGATCCGGCGCCGGCCCACCCGGCGGACGAACCGCGCTGCCCGTACGGGTACGACCAACTCCCGGACCCCATACCGCTGTACGGCCCCGCGTACAAGAGCGACCCGTACCCGCTCTACCGGCGGATGCGCGAGGCCGGGCCGGTGCACCGGGTGGAGTTCCCGAGCGGCATCCACGCCTGGCTGGTCACCGGCTACCAGGCCGCCCACGAGACCCTCAACGACCCCAGGTTCGGCAAGAACCACGCACTGGGCAACGAGAACTGGCACAAGCTGGCGTCGATCATGCCCGAGCCGCAGCACTCCCAGTTGCAGGTCCACCTGCTGCACCAGGACCCGCCCAAGCACACCACGATGCGCCGGCTCGTCCTGGACGCCTTCGCGCCGCGCCGGGTGGAGTCGTTGCGCCCGCGCTTCCAGGAGCTGGCCGACGCGCTGGTCGACGAACTGCCCGAGACCGGCGGCGCCGATCTGGTGGCCGGCTTCGCGGCGCACTTCCCGTTCCGGGTGCTCGCCGAAGTGATCGGCCTGCCAGCCGAGTTGGCGGTGCGGTTCGACCGCGACTGGGGCAAGGTCGTGCAGCCCGTCGGCCCGCACGATCCGGGCCGCCCGGCGTACGAGGCGCGGCTGCGCGGCCTCCAGACGTACATCGCCGACGTGGTCGCCCACAAGCGCGCCGGGAACCCCTCCGATGGCCACGACCGGCACGACCCGGACACGGCCGGCGCCGACCTGCTGGGCCGGCTCGTCGCCGCCCACGACGCGGGCGAGTTGAGCCGCGAGGAGCTGGACTCCATGGTGTTCCAGCTGTTGGTCGCGGGCCAGGAGCCGGTCACCAACCAGATCACCACCATGCTGATCACGCTGCTGCGCCACCCCGACCAGCTCGCCCGGCTGCGCGACTCCCTCTCCGAGGGGCCCGCCCACGACCCCGGCCTGTTGGCCCGCGCGGTGGAGGAACTGCTGCGCCACGACGCCGCGTTCGAGCTCACCACCTGGCGGTTCCTCGCCGAGGACGGAGACCTGTTCGGGACCACCGTCCCGGCCGGCGACTCGGTGATCGTCTCGCTGTGCGCCGCCAACCGGGACGAGACGCGGTTCCCGGACGCGGACCGCCTCGACCTCGACCGCACGCCCAACGCCCATCTCGCCTTCGGCCACGGCATCCACTACTGCCCCGGCGCCGCCCTGGCCCGGGCCGAACTCCAGACCGCCGTCGCCACCCTGCTCACCCGGCTGCCCGGACTGCGCCCGTCCGAGGCTGCCGACGAGGACCTGGACTCCCTCGCCTGGATCCCCGCCGTCCTGGCGCGCGGGGTCAACCGGCTGCCCGTCGGCTACGACCGGCGCGCCTGAGCCGGGGCCCTCGGCCACCCTGCGAACACCCCGCGGCCGCGCCCGCCCGCCGACGTCCGCCCGACGTCCGCCCGACGTCGGCCCGGCGTCCGCTCCACGCCCGCACCACCTTCCACGGAGGACCACCATGCCGCCCGCCGGCACCGTTTCCACCCGCCACCACCACACCGCACCTGCGCCCACGCCCGCGCCGGAGCCCGCACCGGAGCCCGCGAACACCGGGGGCGGCACCGACCAGCAGGACGCCGCACGGCTCGCCGCCCGGATCCTCGGCCTGCTGCTGCCGCACCGCCGCGCCTCCGACCCGGGGCTGGACGCCAAGCCCGAGCATTTCCCGTTCCAGCTGGCCCAGTTGACGGACTTCATCACCGCCGGCGACCCGATCCTCTTCACCCTGCCCGGCTTCCCCTGCAAGTCGCCGAACCCCGCGAAGGTGCTCAGCCACCTGCCCGACGAGGGCGAACGGCTGTCGCTCACCTTCCTCGACGGGCTCTGCGCGGAGATCGGCGGGTACTACGAGCCCGGCGCGCGGATCCTGATCTGCTCGGACGGGCACATCTTCGGCGACCTCGTCCACGTCCCCGACGACCACATCGACGAGTACTCCGACGAGTTGACGGCGATGATCGGGCGCGAGGACCTCGCCCACCTCGCCACCTTCGACCTGCGGGACGTCCTCGGCGACCTGCCGTACGACGACAAGCGCGCCCGGGTGCACGCCCAGTACGCGCCGAGCGTCGAGGAGTTGCGCGAGCAGGTGCTGACGGACGAGGAGACCCTGCGGCTCTACCGCGGCATCACCCGCTTCCTGACCGACGACACCGTCGGCTTCACCGGCACCCGCTCCGCCCTGCAGCGCGACTGCCGCCGCCGCGCGTACGGGGTGATCCAGCGCAGCCGCGCCTGGGGCGAGTTGATCGCCGAGCAGCACCCCCGGTCGGTCCGGCTGTCCATCCACCCGCAGCCGGCGGGCGCACCGAAGTTCGGCATCCGGCTGCTGGAGGCCGCCGACGCCTGGATGACGCCCTGGCACTCCTCGGTACTCCACCGCGCCGACGGGGACTGGGAGTTGCTGCGCAGCGAGGACGCCGCGCAGCGCGGCCGGCTGGTCGAACTCGACGGCCGGCCGAGCCACTACGAGGCGCTCTGACGCGCGGGCTCCACCCCGGCGGCGTCCAACCCGACGAACCCCGCCCCACCAGCATCCGCCCCGGCCCCGGCACCCTCCACCGGAGCCGGGGCGGTCGGGACGGCCGGGGTCGGGACGGCCGGGGTCGGGGCGGCCGGGGTTCGGTGATCGAAGGCGATCAACGGGTCACCGGTGAGCGGGTGTTCGACCACTGCCGCCCGGACGCCGAACACCTCGGCCAGCAGCTCCGCGGTCAGCACCTCGCGCGGCGCCCCGGAGGCCACCAGGGCGCCGCGGTGCAGGACGTGCAGCCGGTCGCAGACGGAGGCGGCCGCGTTGAGGTCGTGCAGCGCGACCAGGGTGGTGCGGCGCTGGTCCCGCAGCAGGGCGAGGAGTTCGACCTGGTGCCGGACGTCCAGGTGGTTGGTCGGCTCGTCCAGCACCAGGACGTCCGGCTGCTGGGCCAGCGCGCGGGCCAGCAGCACCCGTTGCCGTTCGCCCCCGGACAGTTGGGCGAAGCGGCGGTCGGCGGCGTCCGCCATGCCGACCCGTACCAGCGCGTCGGCGGTGATCCGGTGGTCCTCGGCGTCGTCGCCGGCGAACGACCGCTTGTAGGGGGTGCGGCCCATCGCGACCACTTCGCGGACGCTCAACTCGAAGTCCCCGCCCCGCTCCTGCGGCAGCGCGGCGATGTGCCGGGCGGACTGCGCGGGGCGCAGCCCGGCCAGGTCGCGCCCGGCCAGCAGCACCCGCCCGGCGCTCGGCCGCAGGTGCCGGTAGACGGTGCGCAGCAGGCTGGACTTGCCGCTGCCGTTGGGCCCGACCAGGCCGGCGATCTCCCCCTCCTCGGCGACCAGGTGGACGCCGGCCACCACCGCCCGCCCGGACAGGGTGACGCTCAGGTCCTCGACGGCGATCCTCACGTGCGCTCCAGTCGTCGGTCCAGCAGGTAGAGCAGGGTGGGGGCGCCGAGGACGGCGGTGACCACGCCGATCGGCAGTTCCTGGCCGTCCAGCGCGGTGCGGGCCACGGTGTCGACCACGACCAGCAGCAGTGCGCCGGTGAGCGCGGACAGCGGCAGCAGGCGCCGGTGGTCGCCGCCGACGAGCAGGCGGCAGACGTGCGGCACCATCAGTCCGACGAAGCCGATCGCGCCGGAGACCGCGACCAGCACGCCGGTGAGCACGCTGGTGACGACGAAGACCTCCCGGCGCAGCCGGGTGACGTCCACGCCGAGCCCGGCGGCCGTCTCGTCGCCCATGAGCATCGCGTTGAGCCCGCGGGCACGGGCCTGGAGCAGGGCCAGCCCGAGCACCACCGCGACGGCGGGGACAGCGAGTTGGGCCCAGACCGCGCCGCCGAGACTACCCATCAGCCAGAACAGCACGCCACGAGTCTGCTGCTCGTCGCGGGTCTGCAGGACGAGGTAGCTGGTGATGCCGCCGAGGAACTGGGCGATGGCGATGCCCGCGAGGACCAGGCGCAGCGGGGAGAAGCCGCCGCC
This sequence comes from Kitasatospora sp. NPDC127121, assembly GCF_042677305.1. Lineage (NCBI taxonomy): Bacteria > Bacillati > Actinomycetota > Actinomycetes > Kitasatosporales > Streptomycetaceae > Kitasatospora > Kitasatospora sp. NPDC127121. The sequence goes on from NZ_JBHXTQ010000011.1 coordinate 135,532, forward strand.
GCGCCGGGCCGCCAGCCAGACCAGGGAGAACGCGGCGAGCGCGCCGGCGAAGGCCGCCAGGGAGACGGTGAGGCCGAGCGCGCTGCCGAAGGCGAGGTCGAGGCCGAGCGAGGTGCCGAGGACGATCGCCGCGACCGCCCCGAGGGAGGCGCCGGAGGAGATGCCGAGCAGGTAGGGGTCGGCGAGCGGGTTGCGGACCAGGGCCTGCACGGCCGTGCCGACCAGGCCGAGCCCGGCCCCGACCGTCGCCGCCAGCAGGGCGCGCGGGACGCGCAGCTGCCAGACGATGAGGTCGCGGGTGCCGGGTTCGGGGGCCCGCCCGGTGAGGTGGTGGGCGACCACCGACCAGACCTCGCCGGGCGGGATGTCCACCGCGCCGAACGACACGGCGGCGGTCAGCGCGAGCACCAGGGCGGCGGTCAGCGCGACGGCCAGCGGCCCGGCCCGCAGGGTGCGGGCCGGACGGGGCTCCTCGCGCCGATCGGCGGAGACGGCCGACGTCACCGTCTACTGCCCGTTCTTGACGAGGTCGGGGTGGACGGTGGCGGCGATCTGCCGGACGGCGTCGGCGTTGCGCACGCCCGCGATGGTGGTGACCTCGGAGCCGAGCCGCACGAAGTGGCCCTCCTGGACGGCCTTCAGGCCCTGGGTCGCGGGGAAGCCGCGCAGGAACGCCTCGGCGTCGTCGAAGGCCTTGCGGGTGGCCTCCTCGCTGCCCCGGTTGCGGACGGCGAGCTGGATCCAGTCCGGGTTCTTGGCGACGACGTCCTCCCAGGAGCCGGGCTTGAAGTCGGCGTCGCAGTCGGCGAACACGTTGCGGGCGCCGGCCTGGGTGATCACCGCGTTGGCGACCTGCCGGCCGCAGACCGCCACCGGCTGCTTGGTGCCGGCGTCGAAGTCGAAGACGAAGTAGCCGGGCCGCTGCGCCTCCGCGACGCCGGCGAGGGCGGTGCGCACCTCGCCGACCTGCTTCTCCATCCCGGTGACAAGTTCCTCCGCGCGGGCGGCCGTGCCGGTGACCGCGCCGAGGCGGCGGATGTCGTTCTCGACCCCGGACAGGTCGGTGCGCGGCGCCTTGGCGGCCTTGGGGGTGCCGGCGCAGGCGGTCGAGAGGAGGTAGACGTGCTGGATGCCGGCCGCCGCGAACTCCTCCTCGCTGGGCCCGGTGGCGCCGCCGCCCATCATCGGCATCGCGCCGAAGGTGTCGACGTAGAGGTCGGCGCCGGAGCCGAGCAGCTTCTCCTTGGGGATCGTCTTGTCGCCGAGCACCGGCACCTTGGCGCCCTGTTCGGCCAGGGCCGGCGGGAGGGTGCCCTTGCCGGGAGGGAAGCCGGTGCCGATCACCCGGTCGCCCGCGCCGAGTTGGAGCAGTATCTCCAGGGCGGCGGCATTGCTGGTGACGATCTTGGCGGGGGCCTTGGCGATGGTGGTCTCCCGGTCCGCGCAGTCGGCCACCTTGACGGGGTAGCCGCCGGCCGGGGCGGTCTGGGCGGCGCCGACCGCGCCGCGCTCTCCGCCTCCCCCGCCGCCGTTTCCGGCACCGCTTCCGGCACCGCTTCCGCAGGCCGTGGCGAACAGGGCGACGGCGGCCGCGATTCCGCAGACAACGCGAGGGCGCATGACAATTCTCCTGGTCGGTGATCGTGCCAGGGCGTGTCTGACAATTCGCGGCGGATCAGCGCGCGGCGTTGGGCGCCCGGCTGGGCGCGCCGGCGAAGCGTCCTCGTACTGGGTCGTACTTGGACGTTTCGCCGGTGCGTCCAGGCGGGATGCCCGGCGTCGCGCGCCCGGCGGGAATTGTCAGACACGCCCTAGGGGCCCGTCCTGCGAACCCGGACCAGGTAGTCGGCCGGACCGTCCGGGGGGTTCCCGGGGATTTCCGCAC
>NZ_JBHXTQ010000012.1:0-125554 GCF_042677305.1 Kitasatospora sp. NPDC127121
TTCTCAAGGAACGGACACTTCCTTCGGACCGCCTTCCAGCGGGCCCTCCGGGCGCTTCGTTCTTTCGTGTTCCCAGCTTACCAGATGTTTTCCGCCCCGTTTCCGGCGCTTCGTTCATCCAACTCGCTGGTGTCTTCTGCGGCTTTATGCCCCGTCCGACGTTTCAAACTCTAGCCGACCCCTGCTCCGAAAAGCGAATCAGCCGCAATCCAATAAAACGAGCACGCCGAATAGGAACCAAGCCGCGACAAGACGCGACCCGGCCCGAACCAGGAGGTGGTGTTTCAAGAGGATTGGCCGCCCCGGGACCGTCCGCGCCGATGCGTGTCCGGTGCTCCCTGCCGAGCGACTGGGAGACAGTACCCCCTATTCAGTGCCCGAAACAAACGCCCAGCCCGGGACCGCCCGGGTCTACCCCTGCGAGCCCCTGCCAGCCCCTCCCGACCTCTACCGACCCGCCACAACGCCCCCGGTCACGGCGTCAGGTCGCAGCACCGTTGGCAGCCGTCCGGGCGAGGCGCAGTTGTTCCTCCTCCACGATCAGCGCGGCCAGCGACTGCTCCGAGACGTCGACCGCTTCAGGAGTCGATTCGGCCACGTCACTGCGGCGCGCGTAGTCGTCGAACAACTGGCTCTTCGCGCGAAGGATCTCCACCATCCGCTGGTCGACGCTGTCCACGGCCAGCAAGCGGTGCACCTGCACACGCCGGACCTGGCCCATGCGATGGGCTCTGGCTATCGCCTGGCTCTCCATGGTGGGCTTCACCTGGGGCTCACAGAGAATGACGACCGACGCCGCCTGGATGTTCAGTCCCACACCGCCGGCCTGGATCTGGCTCAGCAGCACCGCATGGCCCTGCACGGCGGCGAACTCGTCCACCACGTCCTGCCGTCGGACAGCGTCCAGGCCTCCGTCGATCGGGCCGAAGGCACGCTGCCCCAGAGCGTCCTGGACGACCCGCAGGACATCTCGGAAGTACGAGAAGACAACGACCTTCAACCCGTTCTCCGCAGCCTCGTCGACGACCTCCATCAGCCGCAGCAGCTTTGCCGACCCTTCCGGGTCCGCGTACGCGGCACGGCGCATGGCCATGAAGTTCCCCTCGGCGACCGCCGAGCGGTAGGCGACGAGATCGGACGCCGACAGTTCCTCCCATTCGTCGACATGAACGACGTCGGGGAGCTCCGTCAGGACGTCCCGCTGGTTGCGGCGCAGGTAGGCCGGTGCCACTGCCTTGCGAAACGACGTCGGCCCTGCGGCGGCCGAACTGCTGTGGATTCCGGGCAGAAGATCAGGCTGCAGATAGCGGACCAGGTTCCGGAACTCCTCCACCCGGTTCTCCATCGGGGTGCCGGTGAGGAACAGGACGCGGTCGACGCGGGCGGTCCACTCTGCCACCGCCTGCGAGCGCTTCGTGCTGTGGTTCTTGACGTAGTGGGCCTCGTCCACCACGACCATGCCGACCGTGACGTCCTCCGGGACCTCCAGGCGACGCAGTCCGTCGAAGGTCACGACGGCGACACCTCCGCTGCGGAGCCATTCGGTGCGCGCCGCTTCCCGCTCCTGGCCGTGGAATCGGAACGCCCTCAACGTGCTGCGCGACTCGATCTCCCTGATCCAGTTGATGAGGACGCTCGCCGGGCAGACGACGAGGAAGTGTGCGCTCCCGTGCGCCCGCAGATGCGCGAGCGCGGCAATCGCCTGGATCGTCTTCCCGAGGCCCATCTCATCGCCGATGATCACCCGCTTCTGGGCGAGGGCGAAGCGGGCTCCGAACGCCTGGTAACCACGGAGCGGGACCGTGCACCGGGTGTCGTCCAGCGGCTCGGCCCGGACCCGGTCCGACAGGCTCTCCGGGAGGAAGCCCTCGGAGGCGGTGAGCCCGTCGGAGCCGGATCCGGCGAACTCGCCCAGGACGCCGTAGAACTCGGCCGAGCGGACTTCGAACTCCGCCCAGGCCTCGATGTCCGTGGCCGGTGGGCGGAGGAGGTCCACCGAGGCCTGGGCGAAGAGCATGGACGTTCCTCGGCCCTCCGTCTCCGCGAGCAGGGCGTCCAACCGATCGACCGCGGCGAATGCCTCCTGCCGGCGCTGCCGCCCGGCGAACAGGCCTCTCACAACGCCCCGGGCCGGCTGGGCGGCGGCGATCAGGGCGGCGGCCTCGCCGGCGACACGCTCCGCCAGCTCCCTGGCCCGTCTCGCATCGGGCCCGGCGGCGACCAGCCGTTGGAGTGCGACGACCAGCGCGGTGCCCGCCGCGTCCTGGTGGTCGACGTCCAGCCGGATCGCCACGGCCTGCTCGGCGGCCCGGGCGATCTGCCCGGCGGCGGCGATGGCCTGGAGAGCGCTCTGGGCTCCGATTCCGGGCAGCAGTTGGAGCGTGTAGGGCGTGGCGTCCACCACCTGCCGCACGGTCCTGATTCCGGCGGCCTCCAACGCGCCGACGCGCAGACGCCCCTCGGTGACGTCCTTCAGCCGGGCCACCGGAATGCCGTCCAGTTCGTCGCGGACCAGCTGGCCCCGCAGACCGGCCGCGGCCTGGCGCACGTGCTCGACAGCACCCTGGTGATCGTCGACGACCGCGCGGGCGACCGCATGGAGCCGCTCCCCGTCCGCCAGCACGACCTTGGGCTTCCGGACGGCGCGCTGCCTCTCTCCCACCTACGGCTCCTGTCCCGACTCGACCCTGCGGCACCCTCTCCGGGCGTCCACATGATTCCATCCAGGCACCGCCGACCGCCCCGGATTCCCGACCACACCCCCGGCCGCCCGACGGCCCGGCGGAGTCTCCGGGCCGGGGGCGCCCGGGCGTCCGTCTCGATCGACGGCGGTCACCCTGCCGTCAGCCGGCGGTCACAGCGCTGCCAGGGCCGTCTCCAGGTCGTCCAGGCCCAGGGAGCCCTGTCGCAGGGCCTTCATGTGCCAGCGCTTGAGGTCGAAGTCGGCGCCCAGCCGGCGGCGGGCCGCCTCGCGGCCGGCCAGCCAGGCGCGCTCGCCGAGTTTGTAGCCGATGGCCTGGCCGGGCCAGCCGAGGTAGCGGACGATCTCACTGTGCAGGTGGGCGGGCGCCAGACCGACGTAGTCGGCCATGAAGGCGGTGGCCAGCTCCGGGGTCCAGCGCTCGCCCGGGTGGAACGGGGAGCCCGCCGGAATGACGCTCTCCAGGTGCATGCCGAGGTCGACGATGACGCGGGCGACCCGCATCATCTGCTTGCCGAGGTAGCCGAGGCGGCGTCCGGGATCGGTGAGGAAGCCGAGCTCGTCCATCAGCCGCTCCGCGTACAGGGCCCAGCCCTCCACGTTGGCGCTGATCTTGCCGAGGGTGACCTGGTAGCGGGACAGCTGCTCCGCCGCCGCGGTCCAGGAGGCGAGCTGCAGATGGTGCCCGGGGACACCCTCGTGGTACCAGGTGCTGACCAGGCGCCAGGTGCGGAACCGCTCCTGCGCGTCGCCGTTGGCCGGCGGGAGGAAGGTCCGGCCCGGGCGGGCGAAGTCGAGGCTCGGTCCGCTGTAGTAGGGCGCGGCGGCGCTGCCGGCCGGGGCGATCCTGGTCTCGACCCGGCGCAGCGGGCCGGTGATGTCGAAGTGGCGCCCGTCGAGTGCCTCGATCGCGTCGTCCGTGATCTGCTGCAGCCAGCCGCGCATCTGCTCGGCGCCGTGCACGGTGTGTCCGTGCTCGTCCAGGTGGGCCCGGGCTTCCCGGACGGTGGCGCCGGGCAGCACCCGTTCGGCCTCTGTGCGCAGCTCGGCCCAGACCCGGTGGAACTCCTCCCAGGCCCAGTCGTAGGTCTCGTCCAGGTCCAGGTCGGCGCCGGTGTACCGGCGGGCCCCGAGCAGGTAGCGCTCGCGGCCGACGGCGTCCGGCGTGCCTTCCGCAGCGGACCGGTAGCTGTCGCGGAGCCAGTCCCGGAACGCGGCCACGGCGGCGGTCGCCTCGTTCGCGGCGGTGTCCAGTTCGGGGCGGAGCCGCTGCGGCGCGGGGGCGACGAACTCGGCGAACCAGCCGGGGCCCCCGGCCGTCTCGCCGGTCCACGCGGTGAGCTGCGCGCACAGCACGTCGGCCTGGCGGGGCGCGGCGAGCAGTTTGCGGGCGACGCCCTCCGCCAGCGTGGCCTGGTAACCGTCCAGCGCGGCGGGCAGGTTGCGCAGTCGGCCCAGGACCGGGGCCCAGTCGTCGTCGGTGGCGGTGGGCATCATCGTGAAGATGCCCCGGAGCTGGTGCACCGGCGTGTGCAGGTTCCGCACGGCGCGGAAGTTCTCGCCGGCCTCGTGCACCCGCACCTCGGCGTGGAGCCGCTCGCGCAGCAGCCGCGCGCACACGAGCTCCGCCGGATCCCCGTCGGGCCCGGCCTCGGGGACGGCGTCCAGACGCGCCAGCGCCTCCCGCGCGAGCCGGACCGTCTCCTCGACGCCGTCCGGCGACAGGTCGGGCATCCGGTCGTCGCCCGGAGCCAGGCCCAGGGACGTGGAGGTGACGGGATCGTGTGCGGCGACCCGGGCCACGTAGTCGTCGGCGATCTGTCGTGGAGTCATCGTCAGCTCCTTCGGTCGGCGATCGGTCGCGGTACCAGGCGTAGGAGGCCTTCGGGGTGCGCCGCTGCGCCACGAAGTCGCTACGCCGCGAAGTCACTGCGCCACGAAGTCACCGCGCCGCGAAGTCGCTGCGCCGCGACGTCGACGTGGACGATTCCGGAGCGCCGGCGGAAGGCCTCAGGCCGTCGAACACGTCGTGATTGTAGCCAGGGTCCGCCCTCCCGCCCCGGACAGCCGCCAAGTCCGCACCGCAGCAGACGGGTTGGGCCACGACCGGGCAGGGCGAGCCGGCCGCCCCCTCCGGTGCGCAGTGGCGCTGATCACAGCAGGTTTCGCGCAGTCGGCGAAATGCGGGGGCCATCCGGGTTGTTTGCACAGGCAACCAATTCCGCCCCGGCGCACTCCACCGGTACCCACGAGGGATCCCATGACCGTCACCGAGCCCGCAGCCTCCCGCGCGGCCGAAATCCTGTCCCGGCCCGTCACGCTCAACGGGCTGACCGTTCCCAACCGCATCGCGATGGCGCCGATGACGCGCAGGTTCTCCCCGGGCGGCGTGCCCGGCGAGGACGTGCGCTCGTACTACGGCCGCCGGGCCGCCGCGGGCGTCGGCCTGATCATCACCGAGGGGACGTACGTCGGCCACGAGTCCGCCGGCCAGAGTGACGACATCCCGCGCTTCCACGGCGAGGAGCAGTTGGCCGGGTGGGCCCGCGTCGCCGAGGACGTCCACGCGGCGGGCGGCACCATCGTGCCGCAGCTCTGGCACATCGGCATGGTGCGCCAGCAGGGCGACCCGCCGTTCGCCGACGCGCCCGCCGTCGGCCCGTCCGGGATCCGGCTGGACGGCACCGAGGGAACGGGCCGGGCGATGACCCGGACCGATCTGGACGCCGTCATCGGCGCGTTCGCCGAGGCCGCCACGGCCGCCGAGCGGATCGGCTTCGACGGCGTCGAGCTGCACGGCGCCCACGGCTACCTGCTCGACCAGTTCCTGTGGGCGGGCACCAACCGCCGCACCGACGCCTACGGCGGCGACCCGGTGGCCCGGACGAAGTTCACGGCCGAGCTCGTCGCCGCGGTGCGAGCGGCCGTCTCCCCGGAGTTCCCGGTGATCTTCCGCTACTCGCAGTGGAAGTCCGAGAACTACGAGGCCCGCCTCGCCGAGACCCCCGAGGAGCTGGAGGCGATCCTCACCCCGCTCGCCGAGGCCGGCGTCGACGCCTTCCACGCCTCGACCCGCCGCTACTGGGTCCCCGAGTTCGACGGCTCGGACCTCAACCTGGCGGGCTGGACCAAGAAGCTCACCGGCCGCCCCGCCATCACCGTCGGCTCGGTCGGCCTCGACGGCGACTTCGTCGGCGCCTTCAGGGGCGAGGGCTCCCCGGTCCAGGCCATCGACAACCTGCTCGACCGGCTGGAGCGCGACGAGTTCGACCTGGTCGCCGTCGGCCGCGCCCTCCTCCAGGACCCGCAGTGGGCCGCCAAGGTCCTCTCCGGCCGCCACGCCGACCTGCGCCCCTACGACGCCGACGCGCTCCGCACCCTCAGCTGACCACCACCCCCCGAGGACCCGGCCGCGCGGCAGGTGCAGCGGCAAGTACGGCGGGGCCGGGTCCCTTCGGACTCCCGCAGGACCGCTCCGGCAGAACGAGGTGTCAACAAGCTTGCGTGAGCGGTGATTTCGGACGAAGTCGACACGGACGAGGCCGTGACGCCGGTGGTGGCCCTCGGCCTGCTGCCCCCACTGCCCTGCGCAGTGGCCCGTACGGCCTTATGGTGAAGAAAGGCCCCCCGGATGGACCCCTGAGCAGCCTGCCGACGTACGGCGACGACTTCCCGGAGGAGCGCCGATCATCTTCCCGGAGGAGCGCTGATCATGAGTACCTATCGAGTGGCACAGGCGACCGCCCCGGGCGGTGCGCTCCACCCGGCCGAGCGAGAGGTGCCGCAGCCGGGACCCGGCCACGTGAGGATCGCCGTGGAGGCGTGCGGCGTCTGCCACTCCGACACACTCTTCGTGAACGCGGCGCTACCGGGCGTGTCGTTCCCCGTGGTGCCCGGACACGAGATCGCCGGGCACATCGAGGAGTTCGGCGAGGGCACTCGGGACCGTGGATGGCAGATCGGCGACCGGGTGGCGGTCGGCTGGTTCGGCGGCAGCTGCGGCCACTGCAAGCCGTGCCGCCAGGGCGACTTCATCGTGTGCCGGAACCTGAAGGTCCCGGGATGGACGTATGACGGGGGCTTCGCCGAGAAGGTGATCGCGCCTGCCGACGCACTGGCCCGGATCCCCGACGAACTGGCGGCGGGCGATGCCGGGCCGATGGCCTGCGCGGGCGTGACCACGTACAACGGGTTGCGGCGCAGCACCGCCCGGCCCGGCGATCTGGTCGCAGTGCTCGGGCTCGGCGGGCTCGGGCACCTCGGGGTTCAGTACGCGGTCGCGATGGGCTTCGAGACGGTGGCGATCGCCCGGGGAGCCGAGAAGGCCGGCTTCGCCGAGCAACTGGGCGCCCACCACTACGTCGACAGCACCGCCGGCACCCCGGTCGCCGAGGCGCTGCAGTCCTTCGGCGGCGCCAGGGCCGTGCTGGCCACTGCCGGGAACTCCGAGGCCATCGCGTCCACGCTGGACGGCCTGGCCCCGCGCGGGGAGCTGGTGGTGATCGGGGCGGACGCAGCTCCGATGGCGATCAGTCCGGCCGGACTGCTCATGGGTGCCAACGTCGTCCGGGGCCACCCGTCCGGCACCGCGCAGGACGTGGAGGACACGATGGCGTTCAGCGCCCTGCACGGCATCCGCCCGATGACCGAGACCGTGCCGCTGGACCACGCCGAGGAGGCGTACCAGAAGATGCTCGCCGGGAAGGCCCGCTTCCGGATGGTGCTCACCACCGGCTGACCCCGCTCGGCCACGCCCCCCTGGCTAGGCGGTCCCACTACGGGCCTCCCCCGGCTACTCGATCATGGGCCAGGCCATCGAGGCACTCGGCTGCAGCGACTGCTCGGCCCAGATGATCTTGCCCCAGGGGGTGTAGCGCACGCCCCAGCGCTCGGCGAGCCGGGCGACGAGGAACAGGCCGCGGCCCCCCTCGTCCTCGGCGGCCGCGTAGCGCAGGTGCGGGGCGGTGCTGCTGGTGTCGGCGACCTCGCAGATCAGCGTGCGGTCGTACAGCAGCCGCACCTTGATCGGTTCGGTCCCGTGGCGAATGGCATTGGTCACCAGCTCGCTGAGCACCAGCTCGGTGACGAACACGGCCTCCTCAAGGCCCCACTCGGTGAGCTGTCGGGTCGCCTCGGCCCGCGCCCGGCCCACGGCCTCGGGGGTCGCGGCCACTTCCCACTCGCTGGTCCGATCGGGTGCCAGCACCTGGGTGCGGGCGACGAGCAGGGCGATGTCGTCGGTCTGGCGGACGGGCAGCAGGGCGTCGAGCACGGCGTCGCAGACCTCCTGGGGCGACCGGTCGGCGCGGCCCAGGGTGGCGGTGAGGACGTCCAGGCCGACTCCGATGTCGCGGGTGCGGTCCTCGATGAGGCCGTCGGTGTAGAGGACCAGGTTGCTGCCCTGGGGCACCCGTACCTCCGTGGCCTCGAAGGGCATCCCGCCCAGGCCGAGCGGCGGACCGGCGGGAAGGCTGAGGACCTCCACCGTGCCGTCCGGGTGGACGAGGGCGGGCGGCGGGTGGCCCGCCCGGGCCAGGGCGCAGGTGGCGGTGGTGGGGTCGTAGATGGCGTAGAGGCAGGTGGCGCCGGTGATCGCGAGCTCGCCCTCGGCTGCCGCCGTCTCCTGGTCGATGTGGGCGACCAGTTCGTCCAGGTGCCCGAGGAGCTCGTCCGGCGGCAGGTCGAGGGTGGAGAAGTTCTGGACCGCGGTGCGCAGGCGGCCCATGGTCGCGGCCGCGTGCAGGCCGTGGCCGACCACGTCCCCGACGACGAGCGCGACCCGGGTGCCCGACAGCGGGATGACGTCGAACCAGTCGCCGCCGACCCCCGCCTGGGCGGGGAGGTAGCGGTAGGCGATGTCGAGGGCGCTCTGCTCGGGCAGCGCGCGCGGCAACAGGCTGTGCTGAAGGGTGACGGCCATCATGTGCTCGCGCGTGTAGCGGCGGGCGTTGTCGATGGACACGGCGGCCCGGGCGGCCAGCTCCTCGGCCAGGGACAGGTCCTCCTCCTCGAAGGGACCTCTGTCACGGCTGCGCCAGAAGCAGGCGATGCCCATCAGCACACCCCGTGCCGACAGCGGAACGGCGATCAGCGATGCCAGGCCGAACTCCAGCACCGCCTGCGTACGCTCGGTGTCCTGCATGCGCCAGCCGGCGTCGGTCGCCAGCTCGGTGACCAGCGTGGGACGCCCCCCGACGAAACCCGCCGCCTGCGGGGTGCCCCGGTCCCACCTGACCAGCTCCCCTCGGGGGTACAGCGGCGAATCGTCCCGGGCGCCCGCGAGCGCCACCCGCTGCAGCTCCACCGGGGCATCGACCACCAGCACCCGTGGTTCCTCGCCGTCCAGGACCGCTTCGGCGAGGTCGACAGTGGCGTAGTCGCAGAATTCGTGGGCGGCCGTCCGGACGAGCTCCTCCGCGGTGCGCCGGACGTCCAGGGTCGTGCCGATGGCCAGGCTCGCTTCGTACAGCAGCCTGAGCCGGCTGCGGGCGACCTCCGCCCTCCCCGCGAGGGCGCGCAGTTCGGTGGAGTCGCGCAGGGTGGTGACGCTGCCCGACGGTCCTCCCCCGCTGTCGGTGGGGCGGCTGTTGACGGCCAGCAGGCGGTCTCCGACGGGGAGCACCTCGTCGGTGACCGCACGGTCGGAGAGCAGCAGTTCGGCCGTGCGGGGGGCGAGGCCGAGGTCGGCGACGGTGCACCCCTCCACGTCGGGCGGCAGGTCGAGCAGGCGGCGCGCCTCGTCGTTGGCGAGCAGGACCCGGCCGTCGCCGCTGACGATGGCCACGCCCTCGCGCACCGCGTGCAGCACCGCGTCGTGGTGCTCGTACATCCGGGTCATCTCTTCCGGCCCCAGGCCGCGCGTCTGCCGCAGCAGACGCCTGCCCACCAGCGCCGTGCCGGCCGTGGCCAGGCCCAGCGCCAAGGCGCCGACGCCCAGGACGACCGGCAGCTGGCGGTTGAACGCGCTGCTCACGTTGGAGACCTTCATCCCGGACGAGACGATGCCCACGACCGCCCCGTGGGAGTCCTCCACCGGGACGACCACCTGGTACTCGGAGCCGAGTGGGCCGTTCACGTCCTCGACGGTGACCTGGCCGTGCAGCGACGGCCCGATGGTGCCGATGAACATCTTGCCGATCAGCTCCGGATCGGGGTGGGTGTAGCGGATGCCGTTGCGGTCGGTCACCACGATGAAGTCGACCCCGGCAGCCGTGCGGGCCGCTTCGGTCAGCGGCTGGAGCACCGCGCTGGGGTCGGGGCCCTGCATCGTCGCCACCAGACCGGGACCGTGGGCGAACGCCTGGGCCGCGGCGAGCGTGCGGCCGTGCGCCGCTTCGAACCGGTCGCTGCGGGACTGGACCAGCAGCACGACGACGGCCGTCACCACGAGCAACAGCACGATCAGCACCTGCAGGACGAACATCTGACCGGCGACACTCCGGATGCTCATCACCGACCACAGGCGATGCGCCGACTGCTCCCGCGGGGCTGAGCGTGGGTGTCGCCGCTCACGACGGCTACCCGATCGACGCAGGGGCAGCCAGGAGGAGCGGCCCGTGTCTCTGGCCATACACCCATGATCCACCGCACCCCGGTCACGAGCGGGCCACACTACGCTGATGGGGGCGAAGCGCAGGTGGCAGCGTGTCCCACCGCAGCACCGAACGGCTCACCCGCCCCGCGGCCGGCCGGCCCTCACCGTTCCTCTCCTCCCTCTCCTCCCTCTCCTCTCGTCTCGTCTCCTCTCCTCTCGTCTCCTCCACGACCGAACAGTCCTCGGCGCGGATGTCAGGCGGGGGACGGGGAGGTGTGGAACTGGCGGGTGAGGTAGTTGGACCAGGTCTGGTGGAAGGTGGTGGCGAGTCGGGAGTGGGGGGCGATGAGGTCGAAGGCGTGGTAGGCGCCGGGGTAGAGGTGGAATTCGACCGGGACGCCGTGGGCCCGCAGGCGGGTGGCGTAGTCGAGGTTCTCGTCGCGGAAGCAGTCGAGGTCGCCGACGGTGATGAAGGTGGGTGGCAGGGCGCTGAGGTCGGTGGTGCGGGAGGGGGCGGAGTAGGGGCAGACGTCGTCGGTGCCGGCGCGGTCGCCCAGGATCGCCTGCCAGGCGAGGAGGTTGGTCGAGCGGTCCCAGATGCCGATGTCGGTGATCTCGTGGCTCGATGCGGTGCGGTTGCGGTCGTCGAGCATCGGATACGTGAGGGATTGGAACAGGGGTGTCACGCCGCCGCGGTCGCGGATCAGGAGGGTCGTGGCCGCCGCGACGCCTCCGCCGCCGCTCTGGCCCGCGATGCCGATGCGGGTGCCGTCCAGGCCCAGGGCGTCCGCCTCGCGGCCGAGCCACTGGTAGGCGGTGAAGCCGTCCTCGGCGGCGCCGGGAGCGGGTGTCTCGGGGGCGAGCCGGTAGTCGACCACGGCGACGGCGCAGCCGAGGCTCGCGCCCAGCCGGGTGAGCCACGGGTCGTCCTGGGCGGCGAAGCCGAGGACCTGTCCGCCGCCGTGGAACCAGAGCAGGACCGGCAGAGGTCCGGGCGCTCCGGTGGGGCGCAGAAGGCGGATCGGTACGTCGGGGCCGTCCGTTCGGCGCGCGAGGTGCGTCTCGATGGTGACCGACGGATCGCCGGGCTGGGCTTCGGCGGCGGCCTCGGCCTGGGCGCGGAACGCCGCGCGCGTTGCGGCGAGGTCCGTCAGGTCGAACGCGCCGTTGGGGGTCATGGGGACCGCGTCGAGGGCCAGGCTCAGTTCCTGGTCCATCAGTTGACGGGATGCGGGCATGGCCGTTCCTGCTTTCGGGGGGAGGTGTTTCGAGGGGGCCGGGGGGAGGCGCTTCAGGGGCGGAACGAGTCGATGACGACCACGCCGGTGGGTCCGTACGTCTCCAGGGACTCCAGGACCTCGCTCGCCTCGTGGAGGCCGACGGTGCGCGAGACGATGCGGCCGGGGTCGAGGCGGCCGGCGGCGATCATGTTCAGCATCGTGCCGAAGCGCTGGCCCTGCATACCGAAGGCACTCAGGAACTCCAGCTCCTTGACCATCATGACGTCGACCGGCAGCGCGACGTCCCCCTGTTCCGCAGCGGTGGTGTGTCCGAGCTGGAGGTGGCGGCCGCGAGTGCGCAGGGAGAGGACGGAGTTGCGGCAGGCGGCGGCGATGCCCACGGCGTCGACCGACACGTGGGCACCGCCGCCGGTGAGGGTCTTCACCGCTTCGGCGGGGTCATCGGTCGCCACGTTGACGGTGTGGACGGCGCCGAGCGCGCGGGCGGCGTCCAGCTTGTCGTCCGTGATGTCGATCGCGATGACGTTGGCGCCCGTCGCCGCGGCGATCTCGACCGTCGACAGCCCCATGCCGCCCCCGGCGCCGTACACCGCGACCCATTCGCCGCCGCGGACCTTCGCCTGGTCGACGACGCCGTGGAAGGCGGTCATGTAGCGGCAGGCCAGCGCGGCGACGTCCACGAAGCCGACGCCTTCCGGCACTTCGACCAGGTTGACGTCGGCGAAGCGGACCATGACGTACTCGGCGAAGGCGCCCCAGTACGACACCCCGGGCACGAGCGAGTCCACGTGCTCGCAGACGTGCTGATTGCCGCTGCGGCACATCTCGCACGCACCCTCGCCGGGGTTCATCGGGAAGATGACGCGGTCGCCCTCCTTCCACCCCCGCACCTCGCGGCCGACCTCCACGACGGTGCCGGCGAACTCGTGGCCGAGGACGAACGGGGCCTCGACACGCGGCCCGCCCGTCCAGAACTCCCCGGCCCACAGGGCCCAGTCGGTCCGGCAGATCCCGTTCGCCCCGACGCGCACGATCGCGCCGTCCGGCGGGCAGGAGGGATCGGGCACCTCGCGGATGACGAGCGGCTTGTGGAGTTCCTCGATGACTGCGGCGCGCATGGCGCGGCCTCCTCGTGCTGAAGGGCGTTGGCGGGAGTTGAGGGGAGTCGACGGGAGCAGGGAGCAACCGCCTAAAGTCCACCGGTTCAAGTGGTGGACTTTGAAGCTAGCCGCTTGCCCGGAGCCATGTCAACCGCATAAAGTGGTGGACATGGACGACAGCCGCGAGGGGCGCCAGCGCGCCAAGGCCGACTTCCGCTTCGACGACGCGCGGCTGTGCTTCGCCTTCGCCGGCACCCTGGCCGACCGCGGCGCGGACACGCCCTTCGAACGGCTCGCCCGGCCCGAGGACTTGAGCCGCTGGGCCGTCGAAAGCGACTGCACGACAGCGCCGCCGCCCTGCACCGAGGCCGACCTCGGCCGCGCCAGGCAGCTGCGTGAGGCGATCCAGCGGACCGGCCGCGCCCTGGCGGACGCCACGCCGCCCTCGCCCGAGGACATCGCGCTCGTCAACCGCACCGCCGCCGAGCCCCCCTCGACACCCGAACTCGCCCCCGACGCGACCACCGTGCGCTGGCACGGCGACGCACTCGCGGCGGTGCTCTCGATGGTCGCCCGGGATCTGATCGCCCTCTGCGCATCGGAGCACCGCACCCGCGTCCGCATCTGCGGGAACCCCGACTGCGGTGCCCCCTTCGTCGACACCTCCCGCGCGGGCGCCCGCCGCTGGTGCTCGATGAAGACCTGCGGCGCCCTCGTCAAAAAACGCGCCTACCGGGCCAGGCAACAGACACCCGCCGACGGCCCCCGGTAGCGCATCGCCGCGCGCGGCGAAATCGGCACCTACTCCTACCAGGTCCACGGAGCAGGCTGCCTCTTCATCAGCGACAACGGCACCGAGATCGACGTGGACTTCGCAGCCGACGGCAGGGAGATCTTCGATTTCTGGCGGCTGCGCCGCTATGGCCGGAGTTTGCCCGCGCCTCACGACCCCACGGAGCAGGACCTGCGGTCCGCAGTGGAATCGCTGAAGCCACCGCTGGTCGAGGTGCGGCCAGGGTGGTTCAGCGTGGCCGAGGTCAAGACTTCAGCGTGAGACCGGCGCGGTCGACGACGAGCCCGCCATTCAGCGACTGATCACGAGGTCGCAGGTCGCGGGGCCACGAACCCCCGTGCTCGCGATTGCTTCGGATTCCCGGGGTATCGCTCTCACTACTGGCTCGTTCTGAGCAGGTGTTCGGGCCGCGGTACACACGGACGGATCACGCGGCCGACCGCGCTGACGTCGAGAGTCAGGAGGGCCCGGTCTCTTCTGTCCCCGCCATCCCGCTCGCCTCTGCGATTCCCTCGACCGTCGCGCGGTCGCTCGCCCGCCGGCCCTCAGCGGCGTCAAGCCGGTCGCGCATTTCCCGCAGTCGGGCCGGGTCGGAGGCGACCTCCAGCGGTACGAGCGACATGACCTCCTTGGCCCACTCCCCGTCGCCGAGGTCGGCCACCACACGGTCGGCACGGTCCTCGTGTCCGGGTGTCAGGGCACCGATCAGGCCGAGGAGAACGAGCAGTTCGCGCTGCACCGCAGGTGTGAACAGCTCCCGCTCCTCGTCGTCCAGCTTCACCGCGATCCGCCCACCGCCGAGCTCGGCATAGCCGCGCAGGACGTCCATCAGAAGCTTGAACTGCCGCTCGGGCATCAGGACCTGGAGCGACTCGACGTAGAGCTTCAGTCGCAGCGCCGGCAGTTCCGAGGGGTTCGCATCGCCGTCCTCGTGCTCGCTGTCCGCCATCAGGGCCCTCCCTGGCGTGTCGGTCGACCGGCATCCTCACCATTCGTAGTCACCCGATGGCACGGGTGGTGAGGACAAGTGACGGCGCCTGGAGGCGGGCGGAGTTCCCATTGCCGTCAAGGATCAGACGATACTCGGAGCCAGGACGGGCGCGATCGACGGGCCGGGGGCCGCCGCGGCCCCCGGCCGAACCGCTGGCGAAGACCGTCCGACCTATCGGACACCCTGTCATCACCGCCGAGCGCGGGGTACTCGGCTACGGGTTCGCATTTCGCCAGTCGCTTCCTTCCCAGTCGCGATCCTGACTCGCACCCCTCGCGCAGCTCGCAACTAACGTCCAAATTTCGCATAATGACTTGCAATCAGGTCGCGGTACCAGGCGTAGGAGGCCTTCGGGGTGCGCTTCTGCGTCTCGAAGTCGACGTGGATGAGGCCGAAGCGCTGGTGGTAGCCCTCAACCCGTCGAACAGGCTGTCATTCTATTCGTTTCGGTGGTCTGCCAAGTCATCGAGGAGGAAATCTGCGACCACCTCCTCGACCACTGCGGTGCGCAGGTCGGCCATGGAGTCGACGAGCTCCCGGTCCCACGGGGCGGGCGTCAGGCGCCCGGGATCGGGGCCCGAGGGGACCAGGGGCGCGGCGGCCCGGTAGTCGTCGGCTGCCATCCGCCGGGGAGCGGCACCGGCCTTGGCCATCACATGGGCTGCGATGCGGATGCCATCGCCATCGAAGTCACCGTGTTAGCGCAGGGAAGCGCCGTCTTCGGCGAGTCGGCGCAGCGGGTAGATCACGGCGGTGTTGGGCCAGCCGGAGGTGCAGACCAGCGGTGGGCAGTGCGGCCGAAGCACGCAGGGCCGGCCCGAGCACGCTGGGATTCTCGGTGATGTGCACCGGTCCTGCGGGACCGGTGCAGTCACTGGGTGTACTCAGTTGGGCAAGGACCGTCAGCGGGCCCCGGGTCCCAGTCGGGAGAGCCGCCGAGAGGCCGTTGGCCCGCTCCTCGCATCGTGGCGCGGCTCGCTCGGACTCGGGGTGGACTTGGGCGGTTCCGCCGCCACAACGGCCGTCACATGAGGCGCTGACGCAGGTCGTGGACCACCCGCCACGCTTGTTCCGCGGACTGCGCCCGCGCGACGTACTTCTCCTCAAGCTCCCCGCGGGCGCACTCCGGCTCGCCCCGGAAGGCCGGAGGAAGCTCGGCCGTGGTCTGAGCGGCCTCCCTGAGGGCGGCAAGTGTCGGCGCACTCTCACCGAGGTCCAATCGGCACTCGGCTGCGCGAAGCCGCGCAGTGATCGCGGCGGCACGTTCCTCTGGCCCATTGGCGTGTGTGAGGTCCCGCGCGATCCCTTCGTACAGCCGGCAGGCATGCCTCCCGGCCCCCGCCTCCGCCCTCAGTCCGTCGGCTGCCAGAATGAGCGCGTCCCGAACCACTGCACGGCGCAGACCCAGCTGCTGCTGGCCGAGGAGCGCCAGCCTCGCAAGTTCCTCGATGCGCTCCACCACTTCGTCGCCTGCCGGATCCCCACTGTCCAGCAGCACCTGGACAGCCTCCATCGCCTTCCTGAGATCGGCCGGCCCCACCCACGGCATGTCCTCCTGCTGTTCGAGGTCCTCCCCGGCCGCCTCGGTCGTCGGAGCAGGATTCTCCAGTAGCCGGAACGGAATGGTCGGGTCGTACTCAAGGCGGGGCGAGGGAGGAGGATCCCCGGGCGCCGGAAGGTGTCGGGCCATCACTTCGCGGATCTCGGCGAGCGAAGGCCGGTCCTGATAGTCCTTGGCCAGTCCCCTCAGAATGACCTCAGCCACATCCACCGGGACCGCTGAACCGAACGGCTTCGGCTGCTCGTACAGGTGCTGATCGCGTAGGGCACCCTCGGTCTGGCCGTCATGCGGGGGGGTTCCCTCGAAGAGAAGATAGAGGACACAGCAGAGACTGTAGATGTCGCTCGCCACAGTTGGCTGACGGTCCATCAACTGCTCAGGGGACTTGTATCCATGACTACCCAGAGTTGATTGATGAACAGTCAGTTGGGACACACCAAGGCCGAGCGGCTTGGCAATTCCGAGGTCGACCACGGAGACCAGGCCCGAAAGAGCGATCATGATGTTCATGGGCTTGATGTCCCGGTGCACCAGCGGCAAGGCGTGGACGTGCGCGAGGGCGTCGATCACCTGCACCGCTACCGCTGCGGCTGCGGCGTGCGGCAACGGACTTCGCTGCTTGAGGATCTCATAGAGCGTCCGGCCATCGATGTACTCCATCGCGAGGTAGCGCTCGCCGCAATGCTCCCCGTGCCCCAGCAGTCGGGGGATGCCCGGGAAACGCAGCCGGCCGAGTTGGTGGACCTCCCGCTCGAAGCGGGCAAGGAGGGTCTTCCACTCTCGTTCTCGCTCGTCAGGATCGAGCCGCTTGAGGCACTCCCGGTCCGAGCGCATGAACTTGAGGGCCACGGCACCGCCATCGGCCAGGTCGATCCCCCGGTAGACCCGGGCCATGCCCCCCTTGCCCTTCGGCTCGACCACCTCGTAGCGCCCGCCCACCCGTTCGCCCGGAAGCAGTTCGCGGTCGTCCACGGTCCCCCAATCATGCAATCGTGCCGAGCGCACATCGTTCGGGCACGCCGCCTGCATCTTGCGCACACCTTAGTACGCATCCATGGCGCTCAGTGACGCATTGACCGCGTTCGGCTACCTCTGCGATGCTCCTCCGGTCGTCATGCCGCAGCACCTTCACCACGCAAGGCGTCCATCTGCCACGGAGGGATCCCGTGAATCGTCCGATTCCGCCGCCGGGCCTCACGGGGGACGGCTGGCTGCTCCGGCTGTCCAGCACAGCCGCACGGGAGGAGCCCAACGCCTGCCCACGAGCCAAGGCTGCCAAGCTCCGACCACTGATCCTACCGAGTTCCCACCAACCCCCGCGGCGGAAAGGGCTCCAGACCTTCGGCATGGCGCCCTTCATGACAGCACTCGACCTGATCGAGCATCAAGATCAGCCGGTTGAACGCGTTGTCGAGCAACTCTTCGCCAGCGAGGGAACATTCGGGTACGGGCCGCCCGCTCACCCGTCCTTGCTCGACTGGACCTCTCAGGCCATCACCCGATTCCTCGTCGCCCGCCGGAGCCAGCAGACTTCCGCCGCCGGAGTCTCACCCACACACCCCTTGCGAAACCTCGAATGGGTCGCCTTCCGGGGACGCCGCACCGACCCGGGCGATCTCGACACCGCGGCCGTCCGCGAGTACACGGCCTGGGGACGGCGCTACGAGTCGGCCGACGGACGGCTTCGTGAGCTGTGGCTCCCTTCGTACGGCAAGGCCAAGCAGAATCGGTCGATCGCCGAACAGGCCGCCATCGCCCACGTCCTCTTCCGAGGAGTGCCGTGCAGACGTCCCCGATTCGGCCAGCCCTACACCCGACCAGACGACTCTGCGTTCCGCGGACCGGACCGCGTCAGGGTGTACGAATTCGGCTGTGCCGCAGGCGACTCGACACTCCTACTGAACTGGTCGACACAGGAGGCCGCTGCAGCATTTGCCGCACACACCGCCCCGCTGCTGGCCCGCGCCGAGGTCGACATCACCACCCGGCCAGGGACGAGTTGCACCGATTGCAAGGCCATTGAAGGGTGCGGCTCCCTGCGCCGGGCCGAAGGACTGTGGCCGGGAACCCCTTCGCTGCAACATTCCCGCAGGGACATCTCCGCCTGGGATCTGCGAACGTACCGCTCCTGCCCAGCTCGCTACCACCTCGACCGGCAGCTTAACCTCCGTGCCCTGGAGGAGAAGGAGTCCGAGGAGACACGCCGAGGCCGAGCCGTGGATGCCTGGCTCAACGACCAGCACAGCACCAGGCCCGGGCGCAGCTGTCGCCACCTCGCTGGCCCTGCGGACCCTGACGACTGGGAGGCCGGCGGGCACCGGCTCACCGGAGGGATCGCAAGCCAGGCCGCCGCGATGCTCAGCTGGCACCGAACACTATGCCCCCTCGACGCTCTGGGCCCCGAGGAGAGGATCCTGGTTCAGCACACGTCAGCGGTCCACATACCGAGCCTCGGCGTGCTCCTTATCGCCACACCCGATCTGCTCTACACCAGGGACGGCGGCTGGTTCTGGCGCGAGACCAAGACCGTCTCCCGCCTGCCTGGTCAGGGCGTCTCACTGATGCGACGTCATCCACAACTGGCCATAGCCGTCATGATGCTGGCGTCGAGATTCGATCCGGAGACGACCCGGCGCTCCCGGGTCGAACTGGAGCTGCTGCACGAGGACTACCCCAGCCTGGAACAGCTCGACCCGAGCCGTCCCGAGACCGTGGAGGAGGCCCGGCTACTCCTCGCGGAACTGGCTGAACCACTCCTTCATGACACGCTCTTCGCCCCCGCGCCAGGACCGCACTGCGCCGACTGCCCGGCCCGCTCCTGGTGCCGGCCCGGCGCCCAACACCTGGCCGGACACACGACGCGGGAGACGGTTCCACCGACACGGGAGCCCAGGAGTCGAGCATGATCAACGTACCGCTGCTCCACGTCCTTGCGACGGCCATCATCGAGATCGCCGAACAACGCGAACAGACGATTCCCCCACCTCCGTACCCTCCCGAGGCACAGCGCGCACTGGACCAGGTGGTGTTGGAATGCCTCCGCGGGAGGATCACGCCCCCTTCCGGGCTGCCCGAGTTGATCAGCTGGTGCCGGACCCGGCCGTTGGACCGCTGGCCCCTACAACTTGCCGACGAAGAAGCCGAGGAGGCCTTCGGTTCGGGAGATGTCCTGATCGACCGTCACTCAGGCATGCCCACGGAGCTGTGCCTGGAGTGGAAGGTCGACGGCGGCAAGGACAGCGCCGCAAGGCAGTACGACCGTCGCACCATCGCCGTTGCGCTCCAGGCATGCCTCGCCGTCGATTCCCCCGAGTCCTACACCCGGTTCCGCCGCGTTCTGGTCGATCAGCCGGTGCTTACCTCCGCTGACTGGTCCGAGCTCGCCGGGGATCTCTACCTGTGTCCGGTGGTGTCCCTGCTGAGCGCCATTTACCCGACTGCACCCGATCACTACCTGCGCGACGGCCGCTACACCCCCTGCGAGCGCTGCCGGACCCTACTCGTCCCACTCACCGACGGCGGTTGGTGGTGCGAGCGCGACGAGTGCCGGCAGCAGGGACCGCCACCGCCTGGCCGGTCGCTGATGCTCAGCGCGACCGGGAAGGTCCTGCAACTGCGGCGCCCGCTCCGACAGTTTGTGACAGGGCCTGGCCGTGCCGAGGTCGGACTGGAGGATGCGTTGCGCAGCCTGGGTCTCACCGTGGAGATGTGGCCGGCCTATGACGCCTACGACCTGCGGGTGACCTTCCCTGACGACCATGTGTGGGCGATCGATGTCAAGGACCGCGTTCATCCGGGTCTGCTCGGCCGCAAGGCGTCGCTGGTTCCCACGACGCCCCCCTATCACGAGGCCTGCTGGGTCGTTCCGCGGTACCGCGTCCGAGGCCACCACGACTATCTGGGGGCCTTCCGCCGGGCACGCCCCGCCTCGGCACGCGGACTGCACCTGCTGGTGGACGACGATCTGGTGCTGCGAGCCCGCGCCAGACTGCGCGGAGGCCGGGGCTCTGAGGCCCGGTTGGACGGAGGCTCCGATGCGTGACCGCAGCTCCTGGCACTCCTCACTGGTGCGATTGCTCAAGCCATGGCCCACCGAACATCAGGACACCAAACCGGCAGTTCTGTGCCAGGTCGAGCTGGGGCTGAGGCTGTTGGAGCGCATCGCGCCCGACGAAAGCGCCGACAGCGTTTGGACTCTCCTCAGCGGCTACCCTTTCGCGCTCGCATCCGGCTTGGGGATCACGCCCAGCGATCAGGAGATCCTCTACAACGCACGGCAGCTGCTCTGGACCCTGCGCCGTCGGCGCCTGTGGCAGCAGAGTCTGGAAGCCTACCGGCGGCTTCCGGAGAGGCTTCGGGCTTATCGTGTCCCCGTCCACGGCGGTCCGGCCCACTGGGTGGAACCGCGCATCGCAGGGGGGCGTCTCGCCCTCTACGACAACGCACTTGACTCCTCCGCACCGTTCTCCCGCACCCCGTTGCCCCCGGCCACGGCCGGCTCGCACCGATTCACCGAGCAGCGCCGCTACGCCTCCGTCACCATCCCGGAGGGGTTGGCACTGAGTGCCCCAAACGGCCACGACCTCAAGGCTGGCCGGCCCGGTGAGGGCGGCCCGATCGACGTCCCCCTGGCCGAGCTCATGGTGACGGCGCAGTGGATGGACCAGCAGGAACCGGGCCCCGCCCAGCACCAGAACCACTGGGAGGAGCGACTGAACAACCTGCGGCTGGATACCCGCCACTCCGACGGCGTCCGCTTCGAGCCCGCAACCGTCCTGCGGCTTGACCAACTCGTCCACATGGTCGGTATGGTCGGGGCCGGGAAGAGCACCCTGATGATGCTCATCGCTGTGTGGGCGGCGCTACGCGGCTTGAGGACCACCCTCGTCGTGGGTGATGTAGCCGAACAGCTCACGCTCACGGCCCAGTTCCGGGAGCTGTTCCGGGCCCGCCCGGACCTGGACGTCGCCCCCGTGATGGGCGGGACCATGCGTGAGCGCCACACCCAGCGTGTACACCGACGGCTCACCGGGCGCGGCAAGTCCTCACTTCTGCTCCACGAGAGCCCCGCCTTCACGGACCTGAGTACCGCATGCCCGCTGGACGCACTGCGGGGCATCGACGCGCACACCCCGCTCCGCTTTGCCGACGCCCCATGTACCGGCCTCCACCCGGCACGTACTCCCGGAAGTCAGTCGGCCCTCGACACCGAGTTGGCCGTGTTGCACCTCGGGGACACGCGAACCGCCGACCAGGCCCCGGGCACGGACCGCGACGGCGACTGGCATTCGACGGCGCACGGGTGCCCGCTGTGGAGCGGCTGCCCGCGCCACAACGCCTCCCGCAGGCTGGTGAACGCCTTGGTCTGGGTTGCCAATCCGATGAGCCTCGTCCAGACATCGGTCCCACGCAACCTCAACGAGGAACGGATCCGATACCTCGAACTGGCCGCCCTGCGCAGCGACATCATCATCGTGGACGAGGTCGACCGCGTGCAGATGGGGCTGGACCGGGCCTTCGCCCCCTCTGCGACCTTGGTGGTGCCGGGGCGCAGGCTCGACTCCTGGCTCGACCGACTGGACACCCACAAGATCGAGGAGCTGGCCCGCCAGAGCCGGCTACCGCTGGCCGACCGCGACGTGCAGCGCTGGGCAGCCTCACTCGGTGTGGTCAGCAACGCCGCCAACCGGCTGTACGCCCTGCTGATTTCTAACCCTGGCCTCCAGGCATGGGTCGAGACCGACTACTTCAGCGCATGGACTCTCCAGGAGAAGCTGCTCGCCGACTGGTACCCACGGCCACACGACGACCTCTCGGAGACCCTGGCCGACGAACTCAGCCTCTACGACCTGGATGAGGCGCTCGACCCGACCCCGGATGCAGCCCCGCCCCCGGCCGCTGGCCGCGAACCATGGGCTGCGAGGCGCAACGAGCTCACTCACGTCATGGACGTCTTCCGCGACGATCCACTCGGCGACTTGGGGCCGCACGGGCCGGACTCCGATCTCCTCACCTCGGCTGCGCAGGACCTGCTGCACACCCTCGCAGAGGGGAACACCCGCGCCCGGGTCCACAAGGTTCTGGAAAGGCTGCTCGACGGAGCACCGGACCTTAATCCCGTCGGGAGTGCTGCAGCGGGACAGCGTGGCAGCACGGCCTGGTTGGAGTGCAACGCCGAGAGGCTGGAGTTCACCCTGCTCCTGGCGACCTTGCACCATCGACTGGATCAGGTGAGCTTCCTGTGGCCGCAGGTCGAGGCCACCCTCCATCTCGACGCCAGCGGCAACGACCTCAGTCGGCGTCCCCCACTCGACTACGCCTCGGTCATCCCCGAGTCGCCCATGGGCAACGTCCTCGGCTTCCAGTACCTGCCGGACGAACGCGACGGTCCGAAGGATGCCGACGGCCTCCGGAGCGGGACCCTGCGGTTCTTCCGCTGCGCCGGGGTGGGCCGCGAGCTGCTCTACTCCCTGCCTCGTCTCGGTGCCGACCCAGATCAGGGGCGACCGGGTCCCAACGTCCTGCTGATGTCCGGGTCGAGCTGGGCCGGAACATCGACCAGGGCGCACGTACTCGCGCCGGTTCAGGCGGTGCTCCGACCGCGAGCGGACGCGATCGACAGGATCAGCAAGAGCGTGTTCCGCACCCAGTTCGTCTACTACTCCGACGGCACGCCGATCCGGCTCTCCGGCGCGCGTCGGGAGAACCACGACAAGGTCCTGCGCACCATGGTGTGGCAGCTCGGCAAGCCCGGGCCAGCCGAAACTGCGGGCCTTCTCCAACGAGAACTGGCCCGGATCCCCGACCAGCACCGAAGGCGTGCCCTGCTCCTGGTCGGGAGCTACCGCGACGCTCTGACAGCCACCGACGTGCTCCAGCAGATGGACCGCTGGCGCACGAGCGTCCGGGTCCTGATCGCCGATGACGCCGACCTGGAGCAGGACCTTGCGACGTCGCTTCCGGGAACCGTGCGCCGCGGTGACCTGGCCTCATTCGCCGAGGACGACACGGCCGAGCTGCTGGTGGCGCCACTCCTGGCGGTCGAACGCGGGCACAACATCCTGACGGTCCCCCATCGGCCTGGCGAGGAAAGGGTGGCGGCCTTCGGAACCGTGCTGTTCCTGACTCGCCCCCACCCCGTGCCCGACGACCTCTACCTCTCGGTCTTCGCCATCAACGACTGGGTGACGCGCTTCGCACGTGACCTTCCCGGATTGCAGCAGGGCACCTTCAGCGAGCTCGTCGCCAAGGCCGGCGGCCTGGACTCCTCGGGGCTCGCCTTTCGCCATGCGGCCCGAGCCGAGTGGCGACGGCTGCTGTCCCGTCGCTACATGTACTCCCGGCTCACCCTTCGGGAGAAGGAGTCGTTCGCATGGGATCAGCTGACCACGATCTGGCAGGTCATCGGCCGTCTCGTCCGCGGTGGGGTCCCCGCGCGGGTGGTCTTCGTGGATGCCGCATTCGCCCCGGCGCTGGCAGCCTCCTTGGCTCCGGAGTCCACCGTCCAGGAAGCGGACCCCCGTGCCCTCACGGATCACGACCTCGCCACTCCTCCCGACCGCTCCGACGCAAGTCGCCGTTGGGAACTCGATGACGGACTGCTCTCCCGCCTTCGCCAAGTCCTCGCTCCGTACTTCAGCGGGCGTGCCGAACCGGCTGATGCGGCCCTGGTTCGAGCTCTTTACCAGCCGCTGTACGACGCTCTGAGCAGCCTGGAGACGTGATTCTCTCTCAACCACGTCATGCGGCCGACCGAACGAGGAGTCTTCCGTGGCCCTGTACGACACCCTTCGCCGCGCCGCTTACGTGAGCACCCCGGATGCAAGCCCGTGGACCGTCGACTACCTCGCTCTGCCCTTCCCCGAGCATCTGAATCCAGGGGTGCTGGAGCTGTGCAACATCGGCCGCACGGAGCAGCACCGGTGGCAGACAGCGCCCACCCGACGGCTGGACGGCGCGCTGCAGACCTTGGCGCCGGATCTGATCGTCCGTCCGCGACACCGGCCACCGGCCACCGTTGATGGTTCCTCCCTCGACGACTTCTGGCTCTATCGCCGATCGGGGGACGACCACCCGCTGCCCGACCCACTGCTGAGCCGCTTCCTGACCGTCTGGCTGCGGACGCTGGGGCGACCGGAGACACTCGGCACCCCGGAGCACCATCGGCTGCTGCTGAAGGTTGCGACAGGCATCGAGAAACAGCCTCCCTCCTGGCAGCCGGTGTCCGGCATCGCCCTGCTGCAGACCCCCACCAGCAAGGGCGGCACCGCAATCCCATCCGCGCTCCAGTTCCAGCTTGCCACCGATGAGTTGGCGCGACGGATCGCAACCCTGCCGCCCTACACCTTCGAAGGAGGTGAACTGCGGTTCCGCACCGTGACGCGAGGGCCGCGGCAGCAGGGGGCCGAACTGATGTCACAGCCCTTGCAACACGTCACCGGCCGCGCGTCCTGGTGGTACTCCATCCTGCTGAACGTAACCCTGCACACCGTTCCCTTCGATCCACGACCACGGCTCCACCTCCACCTGGGCGTCCGCCGGTGGGCCACGCGTCCCCGCACCGATACCGGCCGACTCAACCTGCGCTATCAGGGCGCGACCTCGGTTTACCTACGCCCAGCCTTGCCGTGGCTTCCCGGCCTCCCGCTCAGTAGCCGCTGGTCGGTGGCCAGGCTGGCACGCGATCGGCAGGCGCAGGCCTTCGACTGGCTCGGCAACGACCCTGCGGGGCTGCTGAAGGGACTCTCCCTGGACTCCGCCTTTCCCGCTCCGGACAAGCTGCTCGCCGAGCCGGAACCGTGGCTCGCCGAGGACGGCTCAGGCATCCAGGCCGCTGTCGTCCACAGCACCCGAATGGGCGCTCACGCCGTGGGAACCGGTTTGATGCCGCAGCAACGGTCGGCGATCATCGCCTGGGCCGAGCAGGCGTTGCCCGATGGACTGATCCGCGTGCCGGACCTCAAAAGCTGCGGCACCCGCTCAGCCCAACCCGCCAACGCCCGGCCCAAGAGCATCACGGACCAGTACCGGGAGGGCACCGCCCAGCTCCGACGGGTGGCCCTTGCTGTCGATGCCCGCCGCCGAACCGGTACCGACGGTGTCCCGACCGTGGAGATCCGGTTGTTGTGGCAGAGCAATGAGTTGCGAAAGAGCGCTACAGAAGCCCTGATCGGCACACTGGGGCTCTGCGGTGACGGCGGCGCCCCCGTGGGAAGTGCGGACCAGGTGGAGGCCGTCTTCGAAGCGGCGGGCCCAGGCAGCCCCGTCGTCCTCGAGTGGCAGGCACCGGAGCTGACCGTCCAACTCCGTTGCCTGCCGTTGACCGGGGGACTGGCCGATCCCCTTCAACTCGACCCGTCCGTGCCCAGGCGTGGAGCCCGCCTCGCCCAGGGCGTGAGTTCCCGGCGGTCGGCGATCCGCGATCATCTGCTGGCGGACGGCGCGGTACCCGGGACACCAGCACTGGCGCTCGTCGAGATCGCGCACCCGAGCGTCTTCAGGCCCGCTGACACCGACCCCAAGTTCGCCATGCGCCTCGGGTGTGCCGACTCCGGGGTGCTCACTCAGTTCACCGTGGTTCCGGACACCGTCCCCCGTGCTCTCGGAGCACAGCAGGAGAGTGGAGGCAGTCTGCCCCACCGGCTGCGCTCGGCGTGGGAGGACGGGCTGCGCCAACTGGGAGTGCGCGCTCTGCCGCAGTTGTCGAACGACGTCGATCTGCCGGCAGACCTGCGGTACGCAGCCCTGTGGATGGTCAAGCGCCGGAAGGACGGACCGACCCTGCTGCCGAAACACCTCCCGGTGGCGGTGCTGGTCACACCGGCGGCAGAGCACGTGGGACTGGCGCAGGTGCAGGGCTGGGACGACGACCCGACGGTGCAGGACTGGATTCCCTATCCGGAGCTGCTGCTCAAGCTGGTCCGGAAGGCGGAGATCGATCCGACAGACGGCCATCCTCCGCAGCCTCTCCTCCCGGCACCGCGAAGTGCACCGGACGACGCCGGCGACCCGGCAGTCCCGAATCGGACGTCATGGCGAGCGAACCTCGCCCAACAGCGTCGCGAGACCGCCTCCTTCATCCAGCGGATGCTCTTCTCCCTGCGGACTACCGGCGGCCGCACCGTCCTGATCACCCACTCCCAGAACAGCCGGATGCACTGGCCGTGGCTGCAGGACGGGCGCGTGGAACCGGATGCGGTGGAGGACGGGGCAGCTGGTCCGCGGGGACTCGACCCCGGGCTTCGCCTGGTCAGGATCAGAGGGGGAGCCGGGCGCGAGACACCACAGGGCTGGGGGCTGGCCGAGGACGGCGGTGACAACGGTATCTACGCCGGGCTCTGGGGCGAGGAGCTGCCTGCCGGAGTCCACCGTCCGCTCGATCATCGGGTCTTCTACAGCACCACCCGCAAACCAGTCACGTTCACCAAGACGGCCGTCACCCTCGATCGGCTCGCGCTGCGCCGGAACAGCAAGGGAAACCTGGTGAATGAGGTCGGCAAGCAGGCTTGGAACCCCGCGCTAGTGGAGATTGCCGTCCTCGGCTGTCGATCGAATGGTTCAGCGGCCGGCGATCGCCCCGAGGCTCTGGCGCTGGCCATGCACCAGCTGCGCCACGCGCCCGAGTACACCGACCCGATCTCGATGCCGCTGCCCCTGCACCTGGCAGGCCTCGCGCAGGAGTACGTGCTACCGATGCAGGCCGAGGGCGGAGAGCAGGATCCTGAGCAGGACGACTCGGGGGACGCAGCCGCCGCAGTGGATCCCTCGCTGGCCCCCGCCCCAGGCCTCGCGGTCGAAACGGATCCGGAGGAGGAAGGCCAACTTCAACTGTTCTGAGCCGTCCCGGCAACCGAACCGGACTCCCCTGCCGCAGTCGATCACGTGCGCCACAGCTCCACCGGCGAGGACAGGTGATCCGCCGGCAGTTGGGCCCCGAACGCCGGGTCTCAGATCGGCCACGAACGCCACCGGCACCGCACCACGCACTAGGCTCGTTCAGCGCGCTCACCTGCGCTCCCCTGCTTATGACAGAACGGAGTTGTCCGGCTTGGAACACCGACGCCCCGGAAGTCGGAGTGGCACCGACCCGTTGGAAGGACTGCTCGACCACTGGCAGAAGGCCCTCATCGATCTCGGCTTCCGCAACCGGCTGGTGAGTTACCGTCGCACCAAGAGCCAGGCTGGTATGGACATCACCGCTCCGGGAATGTCCGCCATCCTCGACCGGCTGCCCGACGGATGCATCTTCGCGCCGGTCAACGATCCCGAGCCTGACTCCGGGGCGGCACAGTCGGGCCTGCCCGTACCGCTCGACAAACCAGTACGACAAGCGGCAACTCTGGCCGGGAGCCGGCCGATCGACACCCCGGCCTCCCGGGTCGGTGCCAGGCGCCCCGTCCAGCGACTGGAACTCGTCACGTCGAAGACGACGCAGGCCGAGCAAGATCGCCATCTGCGACGGCTGGTGACCGTCGCGAAGGAGAAGTTCAACGACTACGGCCTCTGGGTGCTCCACCTGGGCGTCGGCTTCCTCGAGTGGCGGCCGGCACCGTCAGCGGACAGCGTCGCCTCACCGCTGGTGCTGGTTCCCGTCACGCTCCGCCGGTGGAAGGGCGACTCCTACCTGCTGGAAATCAACGGCGACGAGGAAGTGGCGTTCAACCCGGCCCTGGCAATCAAGATGGAGGAAGTCGGACTCGACTGGCCGAGCCCGGAACAGGTCGACCTCCCCGATGTTCCGGAGCTGCTGGAGCAGGCTCGCCGGAAGGCCTCGAAGCGCGAGGGGTGGTCGGTCCATGACCGGGTCGTGCTCGACGCCTTCAACTCCAGCAAGGAGGCCATGTACCGCGACCTCAAGGACAACCGGGCCCGCATCCTGAAGAGCCACTTGGTTCGTGCGATCGGCCTGGGTGGAAGCTCGAACCTTCCCGCCGCCACCTTCGACTTCGACCCGGTTCCACTCGACCGGATCGACCAGCTCCAGCCTCCCGAGCAGACTCCCCTCATCCTGGACTCCGATTCGTCGCAGCGCCAGTGTGTGGCCGCTGCGGTCGAAGGCCGGAGCTTCGTGATGGACGGGCCGCCCGGCACCGGCAAGAGCCAGACGATCACCAACATCATCGCCGGGCTCCTCGACCAGGGGCGAACCGTCCTCTTCGTCAGCGAGAAGGCGGCAGCTCTCGACGTCGTACGCAATCGGCTCAAGGACGTGGGTCTCGGCGACTACGTGCTGGCCCTGCACAGCAACACCATGGGTCGGAAGCAGGTCGCCCAGGAACTCGGCAGGGCACTCGAAGCCCCTCCGCGCTCGTTCCCCGGCCCCAGAAGCGGCGAACGCTCCGCGGCGAAGGACCTCCGCGAAGAACTCTCCGGCTACGCCGCGGCGATGAACGAGCGCCGCACCGGCCTCGGTGCGTCCCTCCACACGGTTCTCGGCCGCATCGCCCTGCTGGAGAACATCCATCCGCTGCGTCCGGAGCCGTCCTTCGACGCGGGCGGGCTGTCGGAGGAGGTTCTGCACCAGATCACCGAGGCCGCCGGCTGGATCGCCCGGTCCTGGCGTCCCGCTGTCGAGGGCGAGGCCTTCGTCTGGCGTGATCTGACCGGCGTTCGTGGCGAACTGGAGGCCCTGGACCGGGCATTGGAGGAGATCGACGGCATCCGCCGCACTCTCGCCCCGCACGCAGCCCTGCTCGACGCCATGGGGTGGGAGGGCCTGCACGACGCGGCCTGTCTGGTCGCGGCACTGCGCATCGGCGAGAAGCGTCCCTTGCTTCCCATCGCCTGGCTCGGACTGGAATTCCCTCACCTCAGCTCCACGGTCGAGTCGTTCATCGGGCGGTACACCCACGCCGTTGAGGCGGAGGAACGAGCGATGGTCGCGCTCGGCGCCAACTGGATGGATCTCGCATCGACCGGTTCTCGTGCCGAGGCGACCGAGTGGTCCGCGCCCTCGAACCTCCCATCCTCCACCCTCGATCTGCTGGTTCTCACAGCCGATCAGGCGAAAGCACTGATCGATCAACTGGCGACCGACGCCGACGCGCTGGACCAAGCCTGCCAGCTCTCCACCGGTGCGGCCAGGATGTACGGCGTCCCGGAGCCGGTCACCTGCGAGGACGCCCTCCGACTGGCTCGGCTGGCCGAATTCTCGGCTGCCCCGCCCACGCAGAAGCCGCCGGCCTGCTGGCTGACCCCGGAGGGGCTCAGCGCTGCCCGGACGGCCCTGTCCCGGTTGTCCGAGGCGATCGGCAGCCTGCGAGCGGCACGGGGCAAGGCCCAGCAGGTCTTCACCGACCATGTGCTGGAGGAGGCGTCGTTGGCGGAGGTCGCACAACGCTTCGCCACCGTTCACCAGACCTTCGCCGGCCGGTTCTCAGCTGCTCGCCGGACCGACCGTCGACTCGTCCGCACACTCCTTCCCGGTCAGGGCAAGTGCACCAAGAACGTCATCGCCGCGCTGCCCGGCGCGGTCGAATGGCAGAGGGCCCACAGGGCACTCTCGCAGGAAGCCCGACTGGAGAGCCCCGCGCTGGCACACCTCTGGAAGGGCGAGGACACCGACTTCGACGCCGCCGCAGACCTGCTCGGCCGCGCCCAGGAGATCCTGGATCTCGCTCCGCAGGTGACGCACCCGGAGGCCCTACGAGGAGAACTCGCGCACGGCGGAAGTCCTCGTGCGGCCGCGCGGACCGCCGCGTCGCAGGCCGCGGAGGTCCTCACCCGGTGGCGGGACTCATTGGTCCCCCCGCCGGCCGTCGGCGCTCCCTACACGCTGGAGGACGAGCCGATCACCTCGGCCGCCCAGTGGAGTCGGGACCAACTGCCGCTGCTCCAAACGGCGATGGACGTCCTGCGGACCGTAGGCTCGGTGTCGGGCCGCACCGACTGGACCCTGCGCGGCGCACTGGATGCCCTGAAGCGGGTGTCCGCCGCCGTCGCGGCGAACGAGCAATTCGAGGCTCCTGCCGCACAGGACCTGCAGCTCCTTGAGGACCTCTACCATGGACGCGCAACCGATCCGTCGGCCCTCCGCGCAGCCGTCGCCTGGGTCGCCGAGCTGCGAACGGCCTGTGGCCTCGTCACCAGCCAGGTCTTCCCGGTCGAAAGCACGAAGCCGCTCCACGCCGCCAGGCGGGATGCCGAGCTGGAGGACGCCGTGGCCGGTTGGTCCCGCGCGAGCACCCAGCTGACCGGGTTGTTCATCGCCGAGCGGGAGCAGCAGTTGCGACTCGCCCTGACGCGGGACCTCGCGTCGGCCGAGACCCTGCTCGCCCAGTTGGACGGTGACCGTGGTGGACCGGACGAGTGGGCAGCGTATCTGCGCGGTCGGCGCGTGCTCGATGCTCGACGCCTCGGCGACCTCGTGATGCGCGCCGTCAAGGCGGGCGTGGGACGGGACGACTTCCGCGCCGTCGTCGAGAAGGCGGCCCTCCGCTCATGGGCGGACCGCGTCATCGAGAACGACGGCCGACTGCTCTGGACCCGGTCCCAGGACCGTGACGACCGGGTGACGGAGTTCCGAAGGGTCGACCGGCTCCTGCTCGAACACGCACAAATCCGGGTGGCACGAGCCTGCGACGCCCGTCGGCCTGGCGTCCTGCAGGACGCGGGCACCAGACTGCTGAACACCGAGGGCCGCAGGAAGACCCGTCACAAGCCGGTACGTACGCTGCTCAGCGAGGCTGACAGAGCCGTACGGCTCGTCAAACCCTGCTTCATGATGAGCCCGTTGATGGTCAGCAGGCTGCTCCCGCCGGACTTCATGTTCGACGTGGTCATCTTCGACGAGGCGTCCCAGGTCCTGCCGCAGGATGCCGTCAACTGCATCTACCGCGGCCGTTCGCTGATCGTCGCCGGCGACGAGAAGCAGCTACCGCCGACCGCATTCTTCTCCGCAGGCGAGGACGAAGAGGAGGACGACGCAGTCCCAGGCGAGGCCGAGGACAAGCCGACCAGCTACGAGTCCCTGCTCACGCTGGCCAAGGGCAGCGGGATGCTCAAGAACCTCTCACTGCGCTGGCACTACCGCAGCCGCCACGAGCACCTGATCGCCTTCAGTAACCACGAGTTCTACGACAAGTCGATGACCACCTTCCCGGGCGCGCTGGCCGACGGCCCCGATGTCGGTGTGGCCTTCCTGAGAGCGACGGACGGCTGCTACCAGCCCGGAGCCAGTGCTCGTAACAACCCGTTGGAGGCCAGGGAGGTGGCCCGCCGGGTGATCCACCACTTCGACACCCGTTCCGACCGCTCGCTCGGCGTGGTCGCCCTCTCCCAGGCCCAGGCGGACGCCATCCGCGAGGCCGTCGACGACGCCCGGCACGGCCGCCCCGACCTGGACGAGCACTTCTCAGAGGACCGTCTGGACGGTTTCTTCATCAAGAACCTGGAGACCGTCCAGGGCGACGAACGCGACGTCATCATCATGTCGGTCGGTTACGGCCCGCAGCAGCCCGGCGGCAAGGTCTCCCGCAACTTCGGCCCGATGAACCGGGCCGGCGGCTGGCGTCGTCTGAATGTCGCCGTGACCCGAGCACGGTACCGATTCGAGGTCGTCGCCTCCTTCGACCCCGACGAGATCGGCGAAACCGGAGGCGAGAGCTTCCGCTACTTCTCCCGCTACCTGAAGTACGCCAAGCACGGCCCGTCCGTGCTGGCCCAAGAACTGGAGGGGGAGGAAGCACCTCCTGAGAGCCCGTTCGAGGAGTCGGTCCTGGAGGCACTGCGAAGCTGGGGCTACACCGTGCGGCCCCAGGTCGGCGTAGCCGGCTACCGGATCGACCTGGGCATCCGCGACCCCCGACGGCCGGGGCGGTACGCACTCGGCATCGAGTGCGACGGTGCGATGTACCACTCGTCGAAGGTGGCACGGGACCGGGACCGCCTCCGCGAGTCCGTGCTCTCCGGCCTGGGATGGAAGCTGCACCGGATCTGGGGTACGGACTGGTACCGCAACCGGGCAGGCGCCGAGGCCCGGCTCAAGGATGCCGTCGAACACGAGGTCGGCCCTCCGGAGCAACTGCATGAGGCGTTCCGCATCCCCGGCCAACAGACCTCGGACCGGACCGGCTCCGTACCACCGCCCACAGTCGCGGGCCTGGCACCCGCACCCGAGGTTCCTGCCCCCGGCTCGCGGGTTACGGCCCGACAGGAGTTGCTGTCAGGGCGTGTGGGGCAGCGCATCGACCACGAGCTGGGGCAGATCCGTACGAGGCTGGAGCAACAGGCCTCGTCCGACCACCGGGCCGGGCCGCGTACACGAGCAGATCAGCTCCGACGCGAGCGGGACCAGCAAGCCGACCTGGAAGCCCGTGCGACCGTCCTCAAGGACTACCTCACCGGCGACCGCACCGCACCGGCTGACGTCGTCAGTCCCGGCCGCGTGGTGACCCTGTTTTTCGACGGCGAGGGCGAGGAGCAGGAGTACGAGATCACCTCTGGAAGGCCCTTCGACGAAGGGACCACCCAACTGAGCCCCTTCACAGCCTTGGGTAAGGCACTCACCGGCAGCCCAGCCGGAATCACTGTCACTTGCGACGAGAACGGACGACGGATCGCCGTCCACATCCGCAGCATTCGCGATTGAGTTCTGAGCGGGCGGTGGCTTGTCACCGCCCGCTCGATACTCAATCCGTACGTGGCGTGAGCAGCTGCTACAGGCGCACCATCCAGGTCGCCACTCGACCGCTGCCAGACAGCCGTACATCCCGCACCCGCTGGAGGGCAACTACCTTGGACGATGGGGCCCGGTGGGCAGCGATCAGATCTTGATACCACGCCTACGAGGCCCTCGGGGTGCGCTTCTGGGTGGCGAAGTCGACGTGGACGAGGCCGAAGCGCTGATTGAACCCCTCGGCCCGTCGGACGGGCTGTCATTCTATCCGTGTCGGTGGTCTGCCAAATCGTCGAGGAGAAGGTCGGCGACCACCTCTTCGACCACTGCGGTGCGCAGTTCGGCCATGGAGTCGACGAGCGTCCGGTCCCATGGAGCGGGCGTGAGGCGACCCGGATCGGGGCCCAGGGGAACCCGCGACACCGCGGCCCGGTAGTCGTCGGCTGCCATCCGCCAGGGGACGGCTCCGGTCTTGGCGAGGACGTGCGCCGCGATGCGGATGCCCTCGCCGTCGAAGTCGCCGTGGTAGCGCAGGGACGCGCCGTCGTCGGCGCGTCGGCGCAGCAGGTGGATCACGGCGGTGTTGGGCCAGCCCGAGGTGCAGACCAGCGGCGGGCAGTGGGGGCCGAAGCGGCGCAGGCTCAGGGCGAGCACGCTGGGGTTCTCGGTGATGTGCACGGGTCCGGTGGGACCGGTGAATTCGCCGGGTGAGCGCAGTTGGGCGAGGGTGAGGCTGACGGGGTGGCCCGCTCCGGCGCAGATCCGGGAGATCTCGGCCACCGGGCCCTCTCCCCCGGGGCGGAGACCGACGGCGAGCACGGTGGCCGACAGCTCGTCGTCGGCCACGCCGGCTCGACTCCACAGTGCGCGCCGCCCTTCGGCCGTTTCGGGCATGTCAGTGCCGTACAGCACCGCCAGTGCCCGCAGGACCAGGGAGGAGAGCCGGGTCCCGTCGTCCAGGGCGTGGGAGTCGCCGTCGAGGAGGCGCGCGGCGAGGACCGGTAGTGGCTCACCACCGGCCGGGAACGCGGCGAGGACGGTCAGCGCCGCGGCGATGAGGCCCCGGGTCCGCTCGGGTGAGCCGTCGACGAGGCCGCCGGCCCGCAGGTGGCCGACCCAGTCCAGCAGGGCCGGCTGGACGGTGACCACCTCGTGGCCGGCCAACCACGCCCACAGGGCCTCGCGTTGGCCGGTCCTGTGGTGGCGCTCGGCGGCCCGGTCGTGGATCGGGCCGAGGATCGCGGTCACCACGTCCCGGACGGGTCGGCCGCAGGCGTCCAGCACGGCACTGTCGAGCCCGGCGAGAGGGATCGTCGGTTCGGCGCCGGGGAGCCGGTCGAGTCCGAGGAGGTCGGCCAGTGCCTCCCGGCCCGCCTCGTCGAGTGGTCCGGACCGTACCCGGCTGACGGGGCGACCGGTCGAGAGACGGCCGTGAACGGCCGACCACAGGGGTCGGAGCTCGGGGAGGTCGAGGGGGTGGCGGTCCGTCATGCCTGTTCTTCCGTGTCGGCTTCGTCGGGCAACAGGTCGGTGCCCGTCCAGGTGAAACGGGCACTGGTGACGGCGTCGTCGCCGTCACCTCCGGTGATCAACTGGTGGACGGCGATGCCGGAGAGCTCCCGGTAGGTGCACCATTCGTGGTCCGAGGTGAGCACCAGGTCGAGGTCGAGTGCCGCGAGGAGGCCGAAGACCTGCCCGCGGTTGACGGTGTCGACGCCGACGAAGACCTCGTCGAGCAGGATCAGCCGCGGAGACTCCGGCACCGCCTCGTAATGGGCGGCCACGGCGGCGAACAGCGGCAGGTGGAGGGCGATGGCCTTCTCACCGCCCGAGAGCGCGCCGTGGAGCTTCTTGGTGAGCAGCTGCCACCCGGAGCCGTTGGCGCGGTCCAGTTTGACGACGAACTGGTGCCAGGCCGTGTAGTCGAGGACCTCGGCGAGCTGCTCCTCCCAGGTCGCCGCCGTGTTGCGGGTCTTCGCTTCCTCGATACGGCCCCGGAAGAAGGCGTGGAGGGCCTCACGGTCGGCTTCGGTGATCCGCGCCGGGTCCTTGAGCAGCAGCTCACGGGCCGTCCGGGTACCGGCGGGCAGGTCGGGGTGGATCTGCCACACCAGACGGACGGCCACCCGTGAGGCAGTGCGGATCCCTTCGAGGTGACCGTTCATCCGCTCGACGAGTTCACCGGCCTGACGGATCCGGGAGGCGAGGTGGCGGCGCGTGTCGCCGGTGAGGGTCCGGTCGAAGAGGCCGCGTTCGGCTGCGGTGATGTCGTCCTGACCGCGGTCACGCTCACCGGTGAGGATGGCGAGGAGGCCGGTCGCGCCGACCCGGATGCCGTCGACGGTGGCGGTGAGGACCTGGACGTCCTCCTCCGCTTCGAGCTCGAGGTCGGCGCGGCTGCTGAGGCTCTGGCGGGCTCGGTGGACGGCCTCGGAGAGACGGTTCAGGGAGTCACCGAGGTTCCTGGCGTTGTGCGGCAGGTTGGGCCACGCGGCAGCGGTCTCGCGCGCCGCTTCGAGGGTGGCACGGGTGCCGTCCGCGGAGGTGAGGACGAGCCCGAGGCCCGCGTCCTCGGGGAATCCGAGGACGCACAGGCGCCGGAAGCCATGGGCGGCCTCGTTTCGGGCCTCGACGGCCCTGTCGTGCAGGGCCTCGTCCTGGGCCGCGGTGGCGCCGAGCGCGCCGATGCGGCCTTCGAGCGTGAGAAGTGCCTGGGTGCCGGATTCTAGGTCGCGGCGAACGCGGTCGAGGGACTTCCGGAAGTCACTGATGCGGGCGGCCACTTCGCGGTAGTCCTCACCGACGGTGCTCTCGACCGCCCGGAGCGTGGAGCGGAGCCCACGGACGGCGGCCTCGGCAGTCTCGGCCTCCGCCAGGCCCTCGGTCGCAGCCCCCCTCGATGCCTCGGCATGGCCGCGCGCGGAGTGCCAGGCGTGGTCGGCGGCTGTCCAGGCGAGATGGGCGTCGAGCCAGACGTCGGCCTGTTCGCGCAGCGCTTCGACGGCCGCAGCGGTCTTGTCCAGGGCGGCGCGTTCGGTCGGCAGGGCATGCTCGGCGGAGGCGACGGCGAGAACGCGCAGCGCTTCCGCGACCGCCTTCTCCTGCCGCGCGAGCTGTTCGACGGCCTCCCGCACGGCGTCCTCCCGAGCGCCCACCTCGGACTCGGCCCGGTCCCAGACGCCCTTGGCCTCCT
Organism: Kitasatospora sp. NPDC127121; assembly: GCF_042677305.1. Lineage (NCBI taxonomy): Bacteria > Bacillati > Actinomycetota > Actinomycetes > Kitasatosporales > Streptomycetaceae > Kitasatospora > Kitasatospora sp. NPDC127121. The sequence goes on from NZ_JBHXTQ010000012.1 coordinate 35,730, forward strand.
CCACGTCCCGGTGGTGCGGCCGGGAGCGGAGGTCGGCTTCGAGGCGCGTCCGGCGGTCGGCGAGGGCGTGCAGCCGCGTCTCGTAGCCGACGACGGCGGTGTCGGCCTCAGCCAGTTCGGTGGTGAGTTCCGCGATCCGCCGCTGCCTGGCGCGTTCCCGGGCCGCGGCGCCGATGTGGCTGGACTCCTCCTTGGCCCAGGAGCCGACCGCCATCGCCAGCCGCCAGCTTCCGTCGGCGCCCACGACGGCCGGGTGGTCCGTCGTCAGTGCGGGGCCGTAGGCGATACCGGCAAGCAGCCGCCGCACCCGGGCGGGCGACACCGGGCCGTCGGGTTCCGGAGCCAGGACGTCGAGCAGCGAGGGGCCCGGTGCGGGCGTGGCCGCTGCCGGATCGGCCAGGACGTCGTGCCCTGCGACGACGAGACCGCCGTCGGGGGTCATCCAGGCGTCGAGCAGGCCGGCCGCCTCGAGGGCCGCTTCGACGCCGACCTGATCGGCGGGCGGAACGTCCGGCCGGAAGGCCAGCAGACGCCACAGTGGGGCCCCAGGCAGGACCGACCGGTCGGCCGTGCGAGTCCGTGGTGGCACCGGCGGGAGATCGGCCGCGGCCGCGATGCGTTCCAGTTCCCGGAGGACCCGGTCACGCCCGGCGCAGGCGTCGTCCCGGCCGGCGCGGGCGGTCGTCTCGTCGGCGGTGATGGAGCTCTCCGCCGCCCGGGCCGCGGCCTCGACCAACACGAGGACATCAGTCTCGACGGCGGCACGGGACGCGAGTTCCTCGGCGTCGTCGATCGAGAGTTCCACGCAGTCCTCCCTCGCCCAACGACGCAACAGGACGGCGTGGGCGTCGACGGCGGCCTGGTAGGCGCGGGCGTTCCCCTCGCGCTTCGCGGTCGCCCCGGTCAGTCGTTCGCGCGCCGAATCGAGGTGCTGCTCCGCCGTCGTCCGGCCCGCGAGGGACCGCTCGTGGCGCTCGACGGCGGCTCGGACGTCGGCGATCTGGTGGTGCCGCGAGACGACCGCACCGCGCAGCAGACGGCGCGCCGTACGCCCCTGCTCCTCGTTCTCTCCCGACGGACCCGGTGCGGTGCCGAGCACCGTCTGCACCTCGGCGCAGACGGACTCCATGGCTGCTCGCCGCGCCGCGCCGCGTGCCTCCTCGCGAGCGGCCCGGGTGTGTTCGGCCCGCTGTTCGGAACGCAGCCGCGCATCGTCGGCACGCCCCGCGTCCTCGTCGGCCGCCCGAACCTTCCGGTCGGCGGCGGTACGGGCCCGGGCGGCGGTCTGGTCGGCCTGCTCGCTCCTACGACGGAGCTGGTCGAGCTCCTGCCCCTGCCGGTAGACCTCGGAGTCGAGCAGCCCCTCGATGGCGCCCTCGATCTCCTGCCGCCCGTGTTCGAGTTCCTGTTGCGTCCGGTTGCTCTCGTCGCGCTCACGCACGGCTCCCGCGTGTGCCTCCCCGCTTTCCCTCGCGATGCGGGCGAGGTTGTCCATCTCGGTCGTCGCGGAGATGAGACCGGCCGCTCCGGCACGCAGGACGCGCTGGGCGTAGCCGCGTTGCTGGTTCGCGACGGCGGTGGCCGCGGCCACCTCGTCGTCCAGTGTCTTCAGGTGCTCGCGCTGGCGGTCGAGGCGCTCGAAACCCTCGGCCAGTTCGGTGATCTCGCCCTGGCCGAGCGGGGGCAGCGCCCGCGAGAGCAGGGAGGACAGCAGCGACGGATCCAGGCGCTCCGAGAGCTTGGGGGTGCGGAGCTGGAGCAGCGCGGTGATCAGGGCGTCGAAGCGCTGCTCGCTCAGCCCCGGGAAGAGCGTGCTGCGGACCGTGTTGCGGTAGTCGGTGGGTGACCCGTGCAACTCGCCTTGGCCGTGCAGGGCATCGGCCAGGGCGGCGCGAGTGAGCGGCTGGCCCGCGTCGTTGACCAGGGAGAGACCTCCGGGGCGGTCGACCCGCGCGCCGGTGGTGAAGTAGTCGACGGTGACACCGGTGGTGTGCGTACTGGCCTGGAGCCTGGCGCCGCAGGTGAACCACCCGGGATCGCCGTCACCGCGGACGAACTCCAGCCACACGTACCCGACGCGGGTCTTGCCCGTGGCGCCCTCCCCCATCAGGTTCCAGTGCATGGTGCGCTCGGAACCGCCGAAGGTGGACAGCCGGTTGGGTCGCAGGCTCGCGTCGAACAGGAACGGCAGGAGCACCTCCAGTGCCTTCGACTTGCCGGTGCCGTTCTGCCCCCGCAGGAGCAGCCGGCCCTTGTGGAAGGTGAAGGTCTCGTCGTAGTAGCGCCAGACGTTGAGGATGCCGGCCCTGGCGGGCCGCCATCGCACGGCTGCGGCCGTCGCCGGGGGCACGGGGCTCTGCGGTGGCTGTGTCACGGTCATCGGAGGTCTTCCCTGGTCAGGTTGCGGGACCGTCGGTCACGGTGGTGCGGTACCGGAACGCCGCGGGCCGGGGAACGGTGCGGTCGCCGATCCGGCGGGCCAGGCCGAAGTCGTCGAGGACACGAAGGGCATCGGCCGTGAGCCGCTGGGCACCGTCCTCGGACTGGTAGCCCTTCGCCCACCGCGGGAAGCGCCGCAGCAGCGTGTTCGCCTCGGCCTCGAGCTGTTCCGGTGTCAGCCCGTCCGGGGCGGCCGTCAGCGGTTCCAGCAGGAGCAGGGCGGCGACGCGGGCTGTCGCGGAGTCGTCCGGGAAACGGCTGTCGGTGGCGATGGCCTCCGGGTCCACGAACAGCAGGCCGTCGGCCCGTTCCTCCAGCACGAAGCCACCCTGCTCGGCGGCGCGCTTGACAATCTGGCGCCCCGTCGGCGAGGCCAGGTAGGCCAGTTCGTCGGCGCCGAGTTCGTCGTGGTGCAGGACGGGATCGTCGAGGAGCCGCCGGAGCACCGAGTGCCGGAGCCGGAGGTTGCGCTGCGCGTCGGAGGCGTCGGCCCCGCCGTACCGGCTCTCGCGCACCGTGCCCCGCAGGAGTTCCTCGAAGCGCAGCGGCACGTCCTGCGCCGGAACGGCCAGCCGGGACGGGCCGACGGGCGCGGCGAGCAGGCGCATCAGGACGGTGGCGTCCACTCGGTAGAGGACCTTGGCCTTCGCCGAGTCGACGAAGCTCTCCGTGACGCCGTCCACGGTGAGGAGCGCGCCGTAGGCCTCCAACAGCTTGAGCACGTCCACGAACGCCATGCGCTCGGACTTGCTCGCCGTGTCGAAGGGCGGCAGTGCCTCGTCGGTGGCACAGGCGTGGACGACCCGGTCGGCGAGCAGGCCGACCGTCGTGACCGGCACCGGAAGCAGCTCGGCCGCGACGACGCACAGCAGCGTGTAACGGCGGCGGTCGAACGGGGCCTTGCCGGACCGCAGCCGACGGGCGGGGCGCGAGGCGTCGGGCACCTCCCGGATCTTGAGCAGGCGCGCGTACCCCAGACGCGGCTCCACCACCAGCTGCCAGCCGCAGTTGTAGTCGAACCACTTCGTCAGCGGGTCCTGACGGCGGCGGATCAGCTCGAAGGCGGGCGGGTCACCGCGCTCGGTGATCAGCGGCAGGCCGAGGAGCAGTCTGATTCCTCGGGCTATGTCCTGCCGCTCGGCCAGGACCAGCTGGTTGGCGAGAGTGCTCATGTGCCGCTCCTGGTGGTGTTCATGCGCTGTCCTCCCGGATGACCGCCCGCAGTGCGCTCGGGCTCCGGATCTCCACCAGGTAGTCGGGCCCTTCGAACCGGCCGTGGGAGGTCCGCAGGACGGCCCGTCCGCCCTCGGGAGAAGGCCGGAGCACGATCTCCACGCGGCCGTCCGAGGTGACCGCCCGACGTGCCCCGCCGGCGTCCGGTCGTACGGCCAGCGCCCGGCCGAGGAGGTCGAGCAGCCGCTCGAAGACGGTGTGGTCCAGCACGCGGAGGTCGGAGAGCCGCACCGGGCCGTCGGTTCCCAGGACGTCCCAGGCCGCTTCGAGTTCGGCCCGCTCCTTCCGGGCCCGCTCGGCCCGGGCCGCCTTGATGCCTCCGATGTCGCGCACCTTCCCGGTGCGGGTGAACCGCTCGGTGCGGCCGCTGGTGCGCAGCAGCGCCGAGACCTCCACCGGCGGGGTATCGGCCCAGCTGCCCGACGACGGCACCGACTCCGGATCGGGGTGCGCGAGATGGGCGTGCCGGGCCGGGCCGAGGCCGAAGGCGGCCGACCACAGGCGGTGCAGGTCGTCCTCGCCGGGCGCGGCGGCGAACCAGCGGGCCAGCTCCCGGAAGTCCTGGACGGCACTGGTGGAGCGGCGCCGTGACTCGGTGATCCGGTCGAGAACCTGGAGGAGCGTCACGATCGCCCGCCGCGCCACGTCGTGCAGTTGCTCCACGCGGGGCCGCGCCCCGTCGGCCGGCCGGAACCAGGACCGGAGCCCCTCCCAGCGCGCCCGGCGCCGCTCCAGCCAAGCCGGCGCGGGATCGCCGTCGGCGACCGGCGGCAGCTCGGCACCCCGCAGCGCCCGCGCGTGCAGCAGGCTCACTCCGCACCGCTCGACGCGCTCGACGGCGGTGGCGACCGCCTGGCCCCGCTGGTCGAGGTTGACGAGGAACTCCTGGAGATAGGCCACCGTCGCGGCCTTCACCTCGCGGAAGGTCGCCAGGTCCACTCCATCGGCGCGCAGCAGGCGCTGCAACTCGCCGTTGAACGCCTTGGTGTTGGCCAGCAGCGCCTCCAGGTGGCCCTCCAGCTCCTGCAGCGTGGTGAAGACCCGACGGTCCGAGGATGTGGAGTCGCCCAGCAGGACGTACAGCTCGTCGAGCCGGTCCGTGATCGCCTCCAGCACCGCCGTCTGGAGCGCCCCCGTCGAGGCGAGCACCGACAGGGCGTGCTCGACCCCGGCGAACGCGGCCTCACCACGCCGGGTCAGCGAGTACTGGAGGTTGCGGCGCTCGTACTCCTCGGCGGTGCGGTAGTTCTCCGCGTGGTTCTGGACGACGTCCAGCAGCTGCCACTCCCTGAGCTTGCGCAGCGCCTCCTGGAGGTCGTCGTCATGGACCGCGTCGAACCAGCCCACCGTCCGCAGCCGGGTGCGGACCTCGTCCAGCCCGAGCGCGGTCTCCAACCGCTCGTTGGCCGCTCCGAAGGCCTGGAGGATCGCACCGTAGAGTTCGGCCCTCTCCCCCGTCGTGAACCGGAACATCTCCGGCGGCACCCTGCGCAACGGCTCTCCCCTCCTCCCCGTCGGGCGTCACAGTACGTGGACGCACACTGCTTCTCAACGCGGCCCGGACCGGTGCTCAGCGCGTTCCAGGTGCGTCATGACCACCTGGTGGGCGCGCCAGCCATCCGGGAACTTGGGTGGGACGTCCAGGTGGATCGGACTGCTTCGGGGGTGCCGGTCGAGGAGGTCGGTGATGCCGGCGCGGGCCACCACGATGCAGGCGAACCGGTGCCGGGAGAGCAGGACGCACAGCCGGCCGGTCTCCATGTGGAAGGCGGAGGCGTCCGGGCGGCCGGAGAGCGGGTGCCAGACCAGGGTCACGTCGAACTCCCGGCCCTGGAGCCGGTTGGCGGTGTCCACGGTGATCTCGGTGAGGCCCCGTTCCGCCAGCCTTGCCCGCACCGCGTCCACCTGGACGGTCCGCGCCGCGCCGATCGCGATCCGGGCCTGCACCAACGGTTCACCGTTGACCAGCGCGCCCCGTTCGAGCAGCCGGGACGCGGTCGAGGCGAGTGCCTCGGCCATCTGGGGGTCGTGGTCGAGGGTGTGACGTCCCGGGAGTTCGAGGTAGCCCCAGCCGGAGTCGGCGGCCCGGGCCAGCACCGGGTCCTCCGCCACCGGCCGATGGGGCAGGCTCCCGTAGGTCAGCACGCGGTCGCTCGCCGTGGTGCCGGACTCGAAGGGGTAGTACGGGTAGAAGGCCTCCGCCACCAGGGGCGCGGCCATCTCGGGCAGCCGCCAGGAGATCGGCAGTTGGTGCCGGAGCAGGTCGGGTTCGTGGGCGAGCGTGACGTCGACGGCGTTGCGCAGCGGATCCCAGCTGAGGCCCTGCCACCGGTCGGTGTCCACGGTCGCGAACGGGTCGAGCTGGCCGGGGTCCCCCACGAACAGCACCTGGGAGTCGGGCGCGTCGAACAGCGGCGCCGCCGCGAGCAGGGCGTCCGAACGCATCTGGTAGGCCTCGTCGATGATCGCCCACCGCCAGGTGCCGGACTTCTCCGCGTCCACGTGCCGCCACTTGGCGGCCGTCGAGACCACGACCGGCAGGTGACGCAGGGCGTCGATCCCGGTGTCGCCGGAGACGTTGGGGCGCCGGGTCACGCGCTCCGGCAGGGCGAAGCCCGTCGCGTGCAGGCGGCCCACCGGAAGTTCCGGGTACTCCCTCGCGATGTTGTCCACCAGGTCGTCGACCTGCTCGTTGGTCTGCGCGACGATCATCACCTGGTTGCCGGCGCCGGTGAGGTGCCCGGCGGCGCGCTTCACCAGGGTGGACTTGCCGGCGCCGGGCGGGGAGTCCACCACCACGCCCCGCCCGGTGGGCCGGTCGAGGTCGGCCAGAATCCCGGCCACCGCACGGTCGGCCCGGACCCCCGGGCCCGTCGCCTCGTCGGCGGGGGTGCGCGCGGCCGGGATCGCCGCCGCCACCGTCGTGGTGTCGTTCACGCCCACTCCTCCTCGGCGTCCTCGTCGGTCGGTTCGTAGGGCACCGGCGGGCCTCCGTGGGTCCACGGGGTGTTCTCCTCGGCGGGCAGTTTCGCCGGCCTCGAGTCGACGCCGAGCGTTGTGTAGGTCACCGTCTCGCCGGTCTCGGCGAGGGTGCCTTCCGGTGCGGGCGGCCTGCGCTTGTTCGCGAAGCCGCCGGAGAGTTCGAGGGTCACCAGGTGGACCTCCTCGTGCGGGGTGAGGTCGATGATCTCGGCCGGCTGCTTCAGGCGGCCGGGCGACTTCACCTTGGTTCCGACGGTGAGCCGTACCGGGCGCTCGCTGCGCACGGTGATCGTCGGACGCCAGCGCGGGGTCCTCTTACCGGGCTCGAACCGGTCCTCGTCCCGGGCGACGACGGTGCCGCTGAACGCTTCTCCGCTCAGCTCGTACTCCGCCATCACCAGCGGGTCGTCGTAGGCCCGCTGGGTCTGGTAGCGGGACGTGTCGTCCTCCAGCAGGCCCAGCCGCCGGGCCGCGCCCACCGCGCGGTCGCGCTTGCCCTGCGGGTGGCCGTGCTCCTCCAGGTAGGCCGCGTAGTCGGAGAACCGCCGACGGTCGCTGGTCCACCGTTCCTCGACGTGTCCCCCTTCGGGCAGGGCGCGCGCCAGGCCGACACCCCGCCAGACCAGGTCCCACGTCGGCCGCAACTGCTCGCACAGGGCGCGGTCGATGCGCTCGCCGAACCGCACCCGCACCCGTCCCTCGGCTTCCGCGTGGCGGGTGAGGAGGTCGTCGAGGAGCGCGTCGAACCCGGCGTCCGTGGCAGGTCCAGCAGGCGGCCAGAGCAGCGGGTTCTCGGTCTCCCGGGCGGCTTCCGCCCCCGTACGGCCGTCGGGCGGATCGATCCAGGCGACGACGGCCGCCAGGTGGGAGTCCTCGGCGGAACTCTGGCCGGTCGCCCAGTGCGCGGTGAGCACCCGGCTGACGGCGAGCATGGCACTCGACCCCGGGAACTCCGCCCGACCCTCGAACCACGTCAGCCACTTGCCGAGCTTCGGCACGTCGGGATGAACGGCGTGCGGTCCGTCGGTGCTGCGCAGCCGGGTGAGCCGGCCGAGCCGTCGGAGGTAGGCGATGCCTTCACCGTTGGGGACGAGCAGTTGCGGTGCGCGGCGCGCCTGTTGGCGCTCCTCCGCCTTCTCGCCCTTGCCGACGGTGTAGGTCTCGGCCTCCGCCAAGCACTCCTCGAAGTAGGGAAGCAGAAGGGCCGCCAGCTCCTCCGCGAACCGGAACCGCTGGACCCGGTCCCTGGGCCGGCGGACGGTCAGCAGGGTCGGGTGGTCCGGGTCGGTGCCCGCCAGTGCGGCCAGCGGCGCACAGGCCTCCCCGGCGAGGGTCAGCGGCACCAGGACGAACGGGTGGTCGTCCAGGTGGTGGTGCCGGACCGTGGCCAGGGGCTGGGCCCTACCGGTCTGGGTCGCGCGGAGCGTCGCGACCGTGGCAAGCATGCTCATGCGGTCTCCTCGGTGCGCAGCCGGAAGAGCCAGTCGGCGGCGATGAGCAGTTCGACGGTCTCGGCGTTCTCCGCGCCGGGCGGCAGACCGCTGTCGAGGTAGGCGAGGGCCGTGCTGGTGGAGTCGATGCCCGCCAGGGCGTTCCGTACGGTGCTGCCCAGCCGGGCGGGGTATCCGTGGGCGTCGGCCTCGTCGCGGCAGTGGTGGGCCATCTCGCAGAAGGAGAGGCAGTCGGGGACGTAGGAGGCGGGCAGCTGCTCCACCGACTCGTGGAGCACAGCCGGGTCCCGGTCGATGTCGAGGGTCGCCGTCGCCGGAAGACCGCGCGCCAGGTCCTCGGCGCGCCGCAGCCGGTTCAGCTGGAAGTCGAGGGCGGCGAGTTCCTGACGCAGGTCGATTCGGCTGAGGCATGGCCGGTTGGAAAAGTCCTTGGGGCAGACCAGCAGGAAGGTGTCGGCGATCTGCTCCGCATCCAGCCCTGCGGCCGCGAACGCGCGCCGCAACGCCAGCACATGAACGGAGGCCTGCTTCGCGGTCTGGGCGACGGCGGTCGGATCGGCCTGACCGTCGATCACGGGGAACGACCTGATCGCCACGACGTGAAACCTGCCGTCGATCCGGTGGGTCAGGGCATCGGGTTCCAGGTAGGCCAGTCGGCCGGCCACCTCCACGGTGAGCACCGGGTTCTGCAGGATCAACCGCTCCTCGTCACCGGCGGCGATCCGCTCGATGACACCGCGGGTCTCCCGTTCCCGGACTTCGAGCGAGGTGATCCCCCCGACCTCGCCGAGGTCCTGGAGCTTGGCCTCGTCGACCGGTACGCCGAGGTCCTCCCGCAACAGCCGGATCAGTTCGGCGTACGAGCCCCAGCGCACGGTGGCCTTGAAGGCCTCCTCCCGTGCGATGGCGAACGGCGACTGGCCGAAGCGCGGTTCATGGCCCAGCCGCCGGGCCAGAGCGGTCTTGTCGACCCCTGAGGCGTCCAGGACGGACCGCCGGGCACAGGCCGGATTCGCCGTCAGCGCAGTGATCTTACGGGCGGTGTACGCCAACGGCGGCCGCGCGCCGCGAAGTTGAGCCAACCGGTCGGGCGGCTCGGATGAGTGGGAAGGCATGGCCTCTCTTCGTTCCGGGGTGGCGCCGATCTCCTGAGGTTCCGATGCGAATGCGGGACCCCGCGACTACAGGACCCCTCCCCCGCTGCGGAGGGCGTCATGGAGTTCCCTCGCACCGAAAAGCTGCTGCACGTCGCTGAGTTGTTCGCGTGCGCGGCGAGCGGCGTCGATCCGCTCCCGGCTCCCCTCGCCCTGGTGGACCTCCGCCTCGGCTCGCGCGGCGGAGAGCACCCGCTCCGGGTCGGGCCGCAGGGCCTCGCTGTAGGCACCCGGAATCGTGAGCGCGAAGCGGCGCAGCAGCCGCCATGCCGCCTCGGACGGCGGATTGCCCGCGTTGTCGAGGCGCTGGATCTGCTCGGCCGTCCCGATCGCGTGCCGAAGGAAGTCGGCACGCGGGCTGAGCGGAGTGATCAGGCGCTGCTCCAGCGACCAGACCGAGACCGCGAGCAGGCCACGGGCCGCGGTGAGGCGGTCGTGGTTGATCGCAGCGCAGATGTAGTAGGGGCGGGAGTAGCCCTGCGCGGTGAAGGAACGCTCCTCATCACGCCGCAGGGAGGCAAGCTTGGTGGCGACCAGCGACTCGGAGAAGAAGGCCTCGTACACCGAGGAGATGAGCTTCGGCGCGGCGGGCGCGCCGAGGATCGTCAGTGACTGGTAGACCTGCTCGCGCACCGGGACGGCTCCACGGCTGGGCAGACTGGGCGGCCGTTGCTCGTCCCGCACCGGCGGCGTCACGGCAGGCGACCCCTGGAGGGACTCCTCCGCGTCCAGTGCGGCTTCCCACTTCGCTTCAACCTCACGTAGTTCCTTGCGGATCCGCGCGCCAGCGGTCGAATCGCCGGCACGTCGCGACTCCCTCAGTCGGGCACGCAGAGCCGTGAGGCGCTGTTCGAGTTCCTCCACTGATGCGGCCATGCTCCCAGGCTAGTGCATGGTCCATCATTTTCCAAGAACAACCAAGATCACCCAAGGAACTCACCCAAGCTTTTCCAAAGCCGTGCGCTATCATCGTCGCCAGGCACCGGTCGCTCCATGGCGGCGAGGCGTGGTGCCACCGCCGCCAGAAGGAGAAGCATGGTCAAAGGCACACATGGACGGGGTACCGGTGGCCCCGCGTCCACTGCATCGGCGAACCCGCCGGGCGGCAGCGCACCCGGGCGCCCGTCCCGCTGGCTGGCTCCGACGGCCATGACCGCTACGACCGCGGGCCCGACGGTGGCGGGTCTCCTGGGCAACACGACCATCGCCGTCATCTCTGCCGCGCCGGGCTTGGCAGTTGGCCTGCTGTTCTTCTTCGGGGTGGTCTGCCCGGCCGTATGGTCGAGGAAGCCCCAGCGCAGGCGAGCGGCCCTCAATGCGATGAACGCACTCATCGGCCGCAGCCCGTTGACCACACCCGAGCCGCCGTAGGCCGTGGAGTCAGGGCGGACGAGCGCCCTGACCCCACGGACCCGCCAGCCCGAACCGCTTCTTCCGGCCCTGGCGACCGACTACCTTTGGCGCCGCGCCCGGTGGGCGGCGATCAGGTTGCGGTACCAGGTGTAGGAGGCCTTCGGGGTGCGCTGCTGGGTGTCGAAGTCGACGTGGATGAGGCCGAAGCGCTGGTGGTAGCCCTCGGCCCATCGAACAGGCTGTCATTCTATCCATGGCGGTGGTCTGCCAGGTCAGCAGCCTGCGACAAGCCGGTACGACCCGACCTCGCGCCGCAGCAGCCATTGGTCGAAGACTCGGCGAAAATCGTCTTCCCCGTGCCTGCCGGCCTGCGCTTCAGCAGTGGCCTGGTAACCATCGGTGACTCCTCGCGGCTCGTCGTCAGGCCCGTCCTCTAATGGTGGCAACCCAGGCGTATAGGATCACCGCCGCCAAAGTTGAACGGTTGGCTGCAGGGAGGCGGGAAGCGCGTGAACCCGTGCACGACCACGGCGAAGACAGGCGGTCGCGCCTGCGGCAGGTCCCAGTGGTAGAGCGCGTGCAGCGGAGCAATGCCGGCCTCCAACAGCCCGTCCACCAGCCGCTCGTAGAAGTCGAGCCCGGCACCGTTGACCTCGCCCCGGCCGGCCGGCTGCACGCGCGACCAGGCGATCGAAAACCGGTACCCGTCGAGCCCCAGGCCGCGCATCAACCCCACGTCCTCGGGCCACCGGCGATAGGGGTCGCACGCCACCCGGCCGGTGTCGCCGCCCCTTACTGCGCCGGCCCGGTCGCAGAAGGTGTCCCACACCGACCAGCCGCGGCTATCCTCGTCCATCCCGCCCTCGATCTGGTAGGCGGCGGTGGACACGCCCCAGCGGAATCCGGGCGGCGGGTCGCGACGGTCCGTCATGGATGAATCCCTTTAAACAACACGAGCCACAAATGCGAGCAGGGCTCATTTCAAGGCGAGCCGGCGGCCCAAATCCAGAGCCGAGTGCCATATAGCCCGCAAGGGCCTGGCCCTCAGGGGCCGCCGCACCGATCACCCCACCCGGCCACACCGACCACAGGTTCGCCATCGCAACCCCAGAACCAGAGCCACGATCATCAGATCGCCACGTGGTGGAACTTCATCGGCCGCACCAACGAGGGGATCGCCCAGACCCGCGCCGACTGGCAGTCCGGCACCCGCTTCGGCGAAGTCCATGGCTACGCCCGCGCCCGCCTGCCCGCCCCGGAGTGGCCGCTGACGCCACTGAAGCCGCAGGGCCACGAGCGCTGAGCTGGCGCCGGTAGCTGTGCGGTGGGCCGTGTCATGGGCGCATCGATGGTGCTCGAAACGCCCCACCGCACTCCGGTGCGTTCGGCGGCGTTGTTCGGATCACCCGTTCGCGCCAGGGGCGATGTGATAAGGATAGCGGTTGACGGCGGGCCGGACGGGGGAGTCGGAGACATGCGCGATCCGTTGGAGAACGTGGAACTCACCGAGGCCGTGCAAGGTCTGCGGGACCAATTGATGGCCGCCGCGGACGCTGCGGACGGTCAGCGCATCAAGTTCGAGGTCAACGAGATCACGCTGGACTTCTCGGTCGAGCTGCGACGCGACGCGACGGCCAAGGCGGGGTTCAAGGCATGGGTGGTCTCCGGCGACGCCCAGGTGGGGGTCGCGCAGAACGCCGTCCACAAGGTGTCCGTGAAGTTGAAGCCGACGGACTCGGCCCTCGGCGGGCCGATCGAGATCGGCAGTCAGGCCGCTGTCGACCTGGGTGACTTCGAGCATCCGTCCGGGCTGCGCGGCGGATGAGCGTCCGGTCCGTCGAACGCATCGCCATCGTCCAGGGAGCGCGGCAGGGCAGCGGCTTCCTGTTGGACTCCCGCCTGGTGCTCACCTCGGCGCACCTGTTCGACGGGGACAACGGGGCCACTCGCGTCGCCGTCCCCGGAGGGGCGGGGACGCGCAACTGCCGCCTCAGGTGGCGCCGTTACGACGAGGCGTGCGACGCGGCCCTACTCGAAGCGGACGACGACCTGGTCAGGGACGCCACGACGTGCCGGATCTCCGACGTCCGCTGGGGCCGGACGGCGGGCCTGGCCGCGTGGGAGAACTGCGAAGCCGTGGGGTACCCGCTCATCTCACTGCGGGACGGGGCGAGGCCGGACACCGAGCAGATCGTCGGCACGCTGAAGCCGGGCTCGTCGATCCTACGCGGCCGCTACATCCTGGACAGCTCCCACACACCGCCGCCGACGGCCGGCACTCCCGGCACATCGCCCTGGCAGGGGATGTCGGGTGCCGCGCTCTTCGCCGGAGAATTCCTGATCGGCGTGGTCTCCGGGGACCCGGGACGGTGGGCACACGCACGGGTGGAAGCCGTTCCAATATCGGTCGTGGTGGCCGACCCCGAGTTCCAGCAGGCGATGGAGGCAGCCGTAGGGCTGCGGCCGGAAGTGGTGGAGATTGACAGGTCGGTAGCGCACACGGTGCGCGAGGCCGCCACCTCTCGCCAAGGCGACTGGCTCCGGATCGCCGACGCCGATCCGATCTCCTTCGGCGTCCATCGCGCGTCGGACGCCGCCGGCCATCCGGAAGTGGTGCAGTACGTGCCGCGCAACGTCGACGCCCAACTTGACGCCCGACTCGAAGCGCTGGCGGAGACCGGCGGCATGCTGCTCCTGACCGGGGATTCGGCGGCGGGCAAGTCGCGGGCCCTGTTCGAAGGCATGGTCCGCAATCTCCCGGACCGGTCGGTCTGCAAGCCGGATCCCGACGCCGACCTGGCCTTCCTGCGCGTGTCCTCCGGAAACGACTACGAGAACGTCGTGTGGCTCGACGACCTGCACACCTACCTGCGGTCCGGCGGGCTGACGCCGTCCCTTCTCGACCAGCTTGTCCGCCGGGGCACGGTCGTGCTCGCGACGCTGCGCACCGAGTTCTACGAGCACTACACGGATGAGGAGGACGGGCCGTCACTCTGGCAGGGCACCGGACCGCGTCTGCCGTCCTCGCCGGGCAGGGTGATCCGCGCTGCACACCACCTCACGCTGGACCGGATCTGGACCGACGACGAGCGGCAGGCCGCGTCGGCACGCCAGGACCCGCGCGTCGTCGCGGCCTTGAGCGCCAACCGGGCGCACGGGGTGGCGGAGTACCTGGCGGCGGGGCCGCAGGTCCTCAAGCGGTGGAAGGCCGCCTCCCGGGTACGGGGCAACCCCCGGGGGGCCGCGCTCGTCGAGGCTGCAGTCGCCCTTGCCCGCACGGGTGTGGACAGTGCGCTGCCACCGGATTCACTGGAACGCCTCCACGAGTACTTCCTCGACCTGGCGGGCGGTCCAGCGCTGCGTCCGGAGGACATGGCGGACGCATGGAAGTGGGCGTCCCGGATCGTGCTGGGCGTGACCAGTCCCCTGGTGCCGGGCCGGGGCGGAACGTGGAAGCCGTTCGACTACCTGGTGTCCGATGCTGCGCGCCGGGCCCGTCCGAACGAACTCCCGGAGCAGGTGTGGGAAGAGACGCTGCGCGTCGTGGACGATACGCGCCGGGTGCTGGTGTCGACCGTCGCCAAGGCGGCGGGCCGGCCGGAGGTGGCCAAGGAGGTGCTCCGTCCCCTCGCGGAGGCAAACGATCCAGACGGCCTGATCAATCTGGGGGCGCTGCTGGCAGAGGAGGAAGACTATGACGGCGCCGCCCGCTGCTTCGAGCGCGCTGCCGCTCTGGGCGACTCCATGGGGGCACACAATATGGGTGCCGTCTCCTTCATGCGGGGGGATCTGGAAGCGGCCCGGGAGTGGTACGAGCGCGCGATCCAGAGTGGGGAGCGGATGTCGATCGGAGCCCTCGGCCTGGTTCACGAGAAACTAGGCGACCAGGACGAGGCGGTGGCGCTCTGGAAGCGCGGTACCGAGGCCGGAGATCCCGGGAGTGCGCTGCACTACTCGGACTGGCTGAGGTCGAAATGGCAGTCGGACGAAGCCGTCGAAGCCCTGAGAGTTGCTGCCGACGGCAAGATCCCGCTCGCCGCCCTCTCGTACGCCGGCGTCCTCCTACATAGGAAGGACCACGAGACGGCGAATGCCTACGTGTCGCGTGCCTACGCCGCAGCGGTTGAGCAGGGGGAGCTGGGTGATCCGATCGGCTGTCTGATGGCCGGTGTGACGGCGTACTCCTTCGGCGACGTCCGGCTGGGGAAGAAATGGTGGAGCCGGGCGCAGGAGCGTGGCTGCCCCTCGGACTGGGTGGTCCTGGAGGCAGAGGAGGGCTCGTCCGGACTGCGGCACCTGGCCTTCAGCCAGGTCTGCCTGGACAGACTCGGAGAGGAGGAAGCCCGTTCGCTCATGCAGTTGCTCTGGGCCGGCGACTGCCAGGACTGCGGGTACCCCCTGGGCGACGGTGTTCCTGCGCTCTATGTGGACGACACCTTCATAGCGGCCAACGCGCGGCTGTTCCACTTCGGACTGTGCCGGTATCCGCACTGGAACGAGTCAGCCCTGACCCAGATAGCCAAAGACGCGGGCATGAGGTGGACGGCATTCACCGCCGGAGTGCCCATGGGGGAGGGATTCGGCCCGCTTTGCGTTCCCGCCCTCGTGGTCAACCCGTCTTTCGAGATCGCTCAATTGGTCCGCAGCGGGGACCGCTGGACAGCGACGGCGGCGTGCGGGCCCCGGTCGGATGGCGCCCAGCTGATCGACCTGCGACCGGTGTGGTCCGGGCTGCCGCCCAGGTCCTCCGACGGGCGCGCCTGGGCACTCACCGGCCCCGGCGAGGTTGCGGTGGTAACGCCCGGGCAGGCCTGGAGCGCTCCGGCGACCGAGGCGTTCATCGCGCTGGTGGAGCAGTACGGCGGAATGCTGCTCATCACGGCGAGCACCGTCGGGCCCGAGTCCGAGGCCTCGGTGGATGTCCTGGCGGATGTCCTGCAGGCCTGGGACTCGATGACGAGGTGGGTCCCCTTGGAGCCTGGGGCTCTGGGGTAGGCCGTTCCCTGCGGATCATTCGATTGTTGGTTGATGCGCAATAGGCGCGGGCAGAGCCGTTGGGGCCGTACCCTACGCCTCGGCGCGGGCGGACGGTGGCGTGATCATCGGGAGGTGATCGACGCGATCGTGTTCAAGTACCGGACCGGGACGCCGTAAACGGAGCTGCAGGAGCGGTTCGGGGTCGTGGAAGGGCGTCACAACCGGCCATGGAGGTCGGCACTGGACGGTACGTGGGAGCGCGCGCTCACCGCGCTGCTCGCGCTGGCCGAAGCCGAGGGCGACTTGGACCGCGTGGTCGCGGTCGACTCGACGATCGTGCGCGCACCAACACGCCGCCGGGGCCGAGTGGACCCTCACGCGGCAGCGCCCGCTCACCCAGACCGACTGGCTGCTGCCCATTGCCGACGCCCCGCAGCACGAGATCGACCGCCGCTTCCACGCCATCGTCACCGACGTAGTCGGCGCCCCGACCGAACTGGTCGACGAGCACGGCGCCCTGGCCTGGCAGCAGCGCACCGCGCTGTGCGGCCACCCGCTGCCTGACGCGGTCGAGAGCATCGACTGCCCGCTGTGCTTCCCCGGGCAGTTCCACGACGCCGAGACCGGCCCGCACTGCAACGTCTTCCGGTACTACGACCCGGCCACCGCCCACTCTCTCAGCCCCGACCCGCTGGGCCTCGATCCGGACCTGATCGACCTGTACCACGCGATGCCAGCAGCGTCGAGCAGAAACAGGCCCACAACTGGGCCAACACGGCGATCACGCCTGGCTTCAAGGCCTCTACAAAATCCGATTCAGCTCAAACCGCTGGTGACGGCCTTCTCAACCATCGAACACCCTGTCTTCACACCCTATGGCCGAGCGCGGCCACCTGCCCGCGCTCGACCAGCGCACTCATCAACCTGGACCGGTCCCACCATGTGCCACGGCCGCCATCGATCTCAACTACCCAGCCCGATAAAGCCAGTGAGTGGCAATCAGGTCTCGGTACCAGGCGTACGAGGCCTTGGGGGTGCGCTGCTGCGTCGCGAAGTCGACGTGGATGAGGCCGAAGCGCTGGTGGTAGCCCTCGGCCCATCGAACAGGCTGTCATTGTAGTCGCGACCCTCTGCAGCCCCGCTGCCGCCCGGCCTGCGCCTCGCAGCGTCCCCAGCAGGAATGTGAAGCAGAGGCGCCCCGGCCGCCGACGCGGCGGAACTGAACCCCTTGACCCCCAGCACCTCAGGAGGAAAGCAGTCGTGAGACTCAGGAGAGTCCTGGCCTTGTCGGGAAGAATCCGTGCCGGCCGTCACCAGTCCGACGGAACATCACGACATGGGCCTGCTCGACGACGTCGGGGGGCGGTGGCGTGTTCTCAACGATGATCGTCTGTCCCGGTGAATGGAGGAAGTGCCGGTAGAAGCTGTCGTTGACCTCCGGGGCCAGGCGTGCCTCGTCCTCGTCACGGAGCTGCCCGTAGGTCACCAATGGTGAGTCCAGCACGAGGAACCCCAGGTGCGGGAGCCTACGGTCGATGCAGTACTCGGCAAGCGCTGCGGAGAACGCGGAGCGCAGCAGTGCCTGCATCCCCCGGCCGTGGTCAGCACGGGCCTGGCCGCCCGCGCGGACGTCGCCGCCGTAAGGGTCATATCCTGCGTGCTCGGTCCCTGGTACGTTCCAGCGTTCGAGGATCCGCTGGAGTGCGGAGTCGAAGACCCGTACCGTCCGGCCGGGAATCAGCGAGTCGGCGCGTTTGGCGGCCACAGCTCCGGCGGCGACTAGTTCTGCGCGATGTTCGTCGAGTTCACCGATGCGCGCCAGCACTTCGAGGTTGCGCTCGATCTCCGACCGCTCCGTCAGGACTTGGTCGAGCTCGCCCTTCGCCGGGAGGAGTTGCTCCTCGATCATCCGGATCGTGCGATCGAGTTCGGTTCCTCGGATATGCATCCGCTCCTGCCGGCGGAGCAGATCGTCCCGCTGTTCCTCCAGGTCGGCGATGGTGAGCCGGAGGTCCGCCAGGAGGGCCCGGGTCTTGGCACTCTCCGCAGTGACGGCCTCGTGCAGGTGGGTGGTCTCGTGATTGTCGTGTGCGGGTTCCTGGCGCTCGGGCTCCGCCCCACAGAACACGCAGCGTCCGGCCCGGAAGTAGCCGAGTAGGTTGCCTGCTTCACCGACCATCTCCAGTCGAGCGAGGTCCGACTCGTACTGCTGCCGGAGAATGTCAAAACGCCCCAGCAGGTCGCGAACCTCGCCAAGCCGCACCGCCAGTCCTTCCTCGGCTTCGGTGTGCTGCGTCCGCTCGGCCGCGATCCGACTCTGCCGCTCTGTCGCCTCGCGCAGCGAAGCCGTGACCGTCTCCAGGGTGATGGCCAACCGGGCCTGGCGTGCCCGGAGCTGGTCCCCGTTCTCCTCGGTGGTCTGCTTGGCCGACAGGTCGATCACCAGTTGATCGAGCAAAGCGATCTTGCCCTTCTGGATGCGGCGTTGGGCGGCGTTGGGCACCTTGCTCGCCGGCGGCTCGTCCTCGCCGGTGAGGACGAGCTTCATCACGGACCTGGCGGCGGTCTTCGCGGCATTGCCCCGAACCCGCTGCGAGGGCGGCGTCTGGTCAACCATCCGTCCATCGGTGACGATCGCCAGGTGGGTGAGATCGGCGAGCCTGAGGTGCTCGGTGTTCCCCGCCTCGTTGGTACGGATGTAGGCGTCCGCCAGGCCGAGCCGGTCCAGCACGTAGTGGGAGACGTCGCGACGGTTCTTCGTCCGTCGGACGGACAGCACCGCGTCGGGGGCGGCATGGACGAGGCCCCTCAGGTCGGCTTCGTGGACGTGCACGTTGTTGCTGCCTGGTGCCCGAACAAGGGTGAGCGGGCTGCCGTCCGGCAGGAGGAGCCCGAGCAGGATCTGGCTGTAGCCCTCTGCGTGCGGGATCGCAGGCGTGGTGTGCCCGCCAAGCATGTAGTCGATGGAGTCGACGATGAAGGACTTGCCCGTATTGGAGTCCCCACAGACCAAGGTGAAGGTCGGGGAGAAGGCAACTTGCGCGTCTGGGAGGCTGGAACCGGCGTAGGTGAGGTGCGTCAGCGTTAGGTCATTCATGTCCGTCCCCGGGGTGGTGCGCGCTCGCGGCGAACTGCTCGCGCCAGGTCTGTGTGATGGCCCGCGTGGACGCCAGCGGGTCTGTGTGCGGGGCGAGCTGTTCCACCGCCCAGGTCGCCCTCTCGCACAGTCGGCCGACGTATGGCGCTTCGAAGATCCCCAAGAAGCTGGAGCCGCGGGCGGTCGCCCGGTAAACCAAGCCTTCGGTCGTGGCATCGATCGACGCCAGGCCGGCGCGCATCAGGACGGCCAGGCCCTCATGGAGGAGTTCGCGTTTGCGACCGAGTTCGCCCGGCTGAGCGGGCAGTTCGGGCAGCAGGCTGGGTGGCCCACCGAACCGCTCGCTGTGCAGGACCGCGTGGTCGAGCACGACGAGCGCGGCGAGGTCGAGCGCCTCCGGGTGGGCCTCGGAGAGCAAAGCCAAGGCCCGCATGCCCACCTCCACCGGGCCGTTGAGGACGTTCACCACTCTCCTCCGTCGCACCATGTCAACTTGTCGTCGTTCGCGAACTGGTGGCACATTCCCTTGCGCTGGACCTGCTGGAAGTACGACGCGATGACTGATCCCGACACCTGCAGGTTCCCAGCCTGGGTGACGACCGCCCGCAGCCGGTGCCAACCCGATGCGTGGTCGTCTTCCGCCACCTCCACCAGGTTGGCGAGCACGTCGTCCTGCAGCTCCGTGTAGGAGTCGCCCGGGACACTGTCGCGGGCGTACAAGCGCAGCGCCTCCGCCGCGTAGAAAGCCTCGCGCTGGCGCCGCAGGTGGCTTCCTGACCTGGCGTGGTCGAAAGCGTCGTCCACCGTCACGATCTGCTGCCCGAACCGCTCCCGGTACACATCGACCAGTTGTTCCAGGAACCGGGCCTCGTCAGCGGCAGGCTCGGGCGGCACGGGGAGTTTCGCGGGTTCTCCGGAAGGCGGGTAGTTGAAACGGGCGGCAAACAGCGGGGACTTGCTGTAGACCTCCAGCATTTCGTCCAGGTTGACGGTCCAGAACATGGAGAACTCGGTGGCCTCGGCGAGCTTGACGACAGCGCTGAGGAGCTGCGCGGGCAGCTTCGCCACGCTCTGGGAGCGGCCACCTAGGTACGCCAGGAAGCGGGACTTGAGCTCGTCGGGCGTCAGCACCAGGTCTTTGAGTCTCGGGTGAATCCTGGGAGCGACGAAGGTGTAGCGCGTCGGCAATGTCCTAGTGGTCTCCACCGCCGCGACGAAGGGCTTGACCATCTCCGGCAGCGCGTCGGCGAGTACCAACTCCTCGTGGTAGAGCTTGCACTGGAAGCAGTGCCACTCCCCGTTGAGACGCCGCTCGGTGAAGAACGCCACCACGTCGGCGCCCCGGTCGTTACTGCCACCGATGATCTCGGTGCCCAGGTAGCCCTCATCCAACGCCCGCATGCGCACCCACTCGCAGGTGAAGCGTTCCCACTCGTCGGGCTCCCAGAACCAGACCTGCTGCAGCGGCGTGCGCCGGTCGAACCGGTTTGGCGGCACGAGCGCGCCCGGGACGGCGTACTGCGAGACGGTCACCACGCTCACCCGCCGGTCCTGTCTCTGTGACAGGTCTTCCATTCCCACCCCCAACGCGCTCCGTGATCAAGCGCACTGGGTGTCCATACCACCACGGGCCACCGACGAAAACTCACTTCCTGGCAATCGGTTGCGGCGTGACCGCAGATCCAGGGGGAACCGGCCAGTGCCAGCGACATGTCGTATCGGCGCCGTCCGACGTCACCACGGCGTCCAGCACGGCGTGGATATGGGGTCGGCCATTCTGATCGACGCCACACTGGTCCGACTGCTGCTGGTACCGGCCGTGATGCGACTGGTGGCTGCCCAGCTGGCTGGACCGCCGCCTGCCCCACCTCCACGTCGAAGGACACACCGACTTCTACCAGCCGGACGCCGCCGCCGAAGCATCCCGCTCCCCGGCGGCGGGCGGCTAGTCACACCAGCGGACCGCGGGCGCCCCACGAAGCCCGCGGTCCGCCGTCACGGAACCGACGTCACCGACCCTCCTTCGCACACCGCGCCCGGTGGGCGGCGATCAGGTCGCGGTACCAGGCGTACGAGGCCCTCGGGGTGCGGCGCTGGGTCTCGAAGTCGACGTGGACTAGACCAAAGCGCTGACCGAACCCCTCAGCCCATCGAACAGGCTGTCATTATAGGAAGACCGTAACTACCAGTCACGGCCTTTCCCAACTAGGCCATCTCGCAGGAAAGTTACCGACCCCTACCTTGCATTCTGCGCCCGGTGGGCGGCGATCAGGTCGCGGTACCAGGCATAGGAGGCCTTCGGTGTACGCCGCTGCGTTTCGAAGTCGACGTGGACGAGTCCGAACCGCTGGCTGAACAGCCCCTCTGCCCATTCGAAGTTGTCGAGGAGGGACCAGGTGTAGTAGCCGCGGATGTCGATTCCCTCAGCGGCGGCTTGGGCGAGGGCGTCGAGGTGGGCGGACATGAAGTCGATGCGGGGCTGGTCGGGGACGGTCTCCTCGGTGACGGAGCAGCCGTTCTCCGTGATGGTGATCGGTGGAAGGGCCTTGCCGTAGGTGTCCCGCAGGCCGAGGAGGAGTTGGTGGAGGGCGTCGGGGACGACGGGCCAGCCGAAGGCGGTGTGGGGGACGTCGGGGATGTCGACGAAGTCGAAGGGGAGGCCCGGTTCGGTGGGGGCGGCGATGCGGGTGGGGTTGTAGAAGTTGAGGCCGAGGCCGTCGAGGCCGGGGGTGTGGATGAGGTCGGTGTCGCCGGGGTGGAGGGCGCCGTAGAGGTCGTCGGGGACGCCGAGGGCGGAGAGGTCGGGGTAGTGGCCGAGGAGGACGGGGTCGGTGAACAGGCGGTTGTGCAGGGCGTCGTAGGCCTCGGCGGCGGCCGTGTCGGCGGGCGAGGCGGAGGCGGGCTCGACCGGGGTGAGGTTGTTGGAGAGCATCACCTCCAGGCCGCGGTCGTGGAGCACCGAGGCGGCCAGGCCGTGGGCGAGGAGTTGGTGGTGGGCGGCCGGGAGGGCCTCCAGCATCAGGGTGCGGCCGGGGGCGTGGGTGCCGAGGGCGTAGCCGAAGACGGTGTGGACGAAGGGCTCGTTGAGGGTGATCCAGGCGGGGACGCGGTCGCCGAGGCGGTCGGCCATGACGGTGGCGTACTCGGCGAAGCGGTACGCGGTGTCGCGGTTCAGCCAGCCGCCGTTGTCTTCCAGGCCTTGCGGGAGGTCCCAGTGGAAGAGGGTGGGGAGCGGGGTGATGCCCGACTCCAACAACGCGTCCACCAGGCGGTCGTAGAAGGCGAGTCCGGCGGGGTTGACTGTGCCCGCGCCGGTGGGGAGCACGCGGGGCCAGGAGATGGAGAAGCGGTAGCCGTCCAGCCCGAGGTCCTTCATCAGCGCGATGTCCTCGGGGTACCGGTGGTAGTGGTCGCAGGCCACCGCACCCGTGTGGCCGTCGCGGACAACGCCGGGGCGGGCGGCGAAGGTGTCCCAGACGGAGGGCCCGCGGCCGTCCTCCGCCACCGCCCCCTCGATCTGGTAGGCGGCGGTGGCGGCGCCCCAGCGGAACCCCGTCGGCAGGTCGTAACGGTCCGGCATGACTGCCTCCTGACGTGAACGTGAGGGGAACTCATGTTACTGGCGCGACACCGAAACGCCAGGGGCAACCGGCCACCACCACAAGGGAACAGCCGCCACCCGCACGCCCCGACCGTCCGCGCGCCATCCCACCGGGCCCCGTCCGGTGGCCGACCGCCGGGGAGGGGGGTTGCATGGGGTGACCGGGCCCCAGCGATTCGGGAGGCTACCGTGTACGAGATGTGGGCCGAGCACGACCCGGCGGTGTCACCGCCGGCCGTGGTGTGGCACGTGGTGACGAAGAACGACTCGTCGACGTCCCTGTGCGGACGCTTCCTCGAACCCGCCCAGCGCGTCGCGCCGGCTGCGGGCGTCGAGGAGTCGGCGGGCCCGGACCGTTACTGCGATCCATGCCTGATCACCGTTCGCGAGGCGATGGCCGCGGCCGCCCGGTGACCGAAGCCGTCAGGTCGCCCTGGGGTCCACCTGAGGACGGACCCCAGGCCTGTCCGACCGATCTTGGTGGGACAGGACTTGGGTGTTCGAGGGCGGCGTCGACGGCAACGGCGTGAACAGGAGTGCGGGAGCGGGAGGTTGGGCGGTTCCGGCCGTCCGGGCCGGTCAGTAGGGCCCGGCCAGCGCGGCCACCCCCGGGAAGCGGGCGATCGCCTGGCCGGCGGTCGGCGGGTGGGCGCGCCGGGGTCGCAGTGCGCCGAGGGCCACCGCGGGTCTGGCCAGCCGGGCGGGTCTCGCGGCGAGGGAGAACACCTCGAAGTAGGCGGCCGAGACGGCGGGGTCGGTGAGGGCTGCGCCCAGCACCCGGCGGGTGTACCAGCGGGTGAACACGGCGGCGGGCCCGGCAGCGGTGGCGGGGTGGCTCGACAGCGCGTCCGGGAAGCCCTCGTCCTGGTCCTTGGCCATGTCCCAGGGCGTGTCGACGACCCTGGCGATCCGCCGCTGGATCAGTGCGCTCACCCCCGGGTGCAGGCCTTCGCTGTCGACGGCGGCGCGGATGGCGGCGGCACACTGGGCGGCGACCGTCATGCCGTGCCCGTACACCGGGTTCAGCGCCGCCACCGCGTCGCCGGTGGCGGCGAACCCGGCCAGCTGGCCGCCCTCGTAGCACTCGTAGCGGCGCCGGCGGTTCAGCGTCCCGTGGCAGGTGCGGATCGGGCCGAGCGGGCGGGCGGCGCGGGCGAGGTCGTGGACGACCGGGTGGTCCAGCGCCTTCAGGAAGTCGTGGAACTCCCGCTCGCCCCGGGCGGGTTCGCCGCCCCGGGTGCCGGAGAGCGTGACGATCCAGCGCCCGTCCTCGATCGGGATGATGGTGGCGCCCCGACCGGGCCGGCCGCGCCCCGGGACGGGCACGATGCTCACCACCGGGAAGCCCTCGTTTCCGCCCGGCGTCTCGAACACCCGGGCGGCGTAGGCGAGTCCGGCGTCCACCGTCTCCTCGCACAGTCCCTCGACCCCCAGGGCGCGCAGCCACTCCGGGGCGCGGGAGCGGCGGCCGGTCGCGTCGACGACCAGGTCGGCCCGCAGGGTCTCCCGCGATCCGTCCGGGTTCTCGATGTGGACCCCGACGATCCGGCCCGGGCCGCCCACCAGGCCGAGGACGGAGGTGCGTTCGCGGACCGTCACGTTCGCCTGCTCGCGCAGCCGCCGCCGGACGACGTGGTCGAGCAGGTGCCGGCTGCACGCGATCAGGTAGGCCGGCGAGTCGAAGCCCTGGAGCCAGCCCGGCCCGAGACGCATCAGCAGGCCGGCGGGGATCGAGCGGTAGTGGGCGCCGGCGGCGAGCAGGGCGTCGAGCGTTCCGGGCAGGACCTCCTCGACGGCGTCCGCGCCGCCGCCGAGCAGGATGTGGCTGAACTCGCCCTGCGGCAGGCCCCGGCGCGGGCCGGGCAGGACGGGCAGGACGTCCTGTTCGAGAACGGTGACGCTCCGGGCGTGCGGCGCCAGGGCGGCGGCCGCCAGCGTGCCGGCCAGGCCGCCGCCGAGGACGAGGGCCGTGCTCACCCGGCGGCCCCGGTGCGGACGAGGCCGTCACGGCGGGTCGCGCGCATCCACACCGGGCCGGGGCGCAGCGTGGCGAGCGGCATCTCGCGGACGGTCCGGCCGGGGACGTGCTCCAGGTGCCAGGCCCGCATGATCGTGGCGAGCAGCAGGACGGACTCGGTCATGCCGAACTGCTCGCCGACGCAGCGGCGCGGTCCCGCGCCGAAGCCGATGAACGGGCCGCGCTGCGGGTGGACGCCCACCCACCGCTCGGGGTCGAAGCGGTCGGGCTCGGGGAACAGGGCGGGCTGGCGGTGGAGCAGGTAAGGGCTGTAGATGACCGACGTGCCCTCGGGCAGGCGGTGCGCGCCGAGTTCGGTGTCGGTGGTGGTGACGCGGGTGAGCAGCCAGCCCGGGGAGTACAGCCGGACGGCCTCGCGGACGACCCGGGTGGTGAGCTCCAGCCCGTCCACGCTCGCCGACGTGCCGTCCACGCTCGCCGACGTGCCGGCCGCCGTGGTGGCGACGGCCTCGGCCCTGTCCGCCTCGGCTACGTTCACCCCGGTCGCGTCGACGCGGGCCGCGTCCACCTCGGCTCGGACCCGGTCTGCGATGTCCGGGTGTTGGGCGAGCAGGTGCAGGGCCCACACGGTGGAGTTGGCGATGGTGTCGAAGCCGGCGGCGAAGATCGTCATCACCTGGTCGGTGACCTCCGCGTTGGAGAGCGCCTGCCCGCCCGCGTCGGCGGCCACCAGCGTCGACACCAGGTCGCCCCGGTCCTCCGGATCCGCGCGGTAGGCGGTGACGACCTCGTCGACCAGGCGCACCAGCCGGGTGCGGGCGGCGTCGTAGCGGCGGTTGGCCGGCAGCGGGATCCGGTTGAGCCGGTGGGGCAGCAGCATGCGCCGGTAGGAGCCGCCGATGAGCAGCACGAAGTCGTCGACGGTCTCCTGGAGGCCGGTGAACGGCAGCCGGGTGAACAGGGTCGAGACCAGGCTGCGCCCGGCGGCCAGGCTCAACTCGGCGGTGATGTCGACCTCCTGCCCGTCGCTCCAGGACCCGGCCAGCCGTCGGGCCTCCCGGGCCATCACCTCCGTGTACCGCGCGATCCGGTCGGCGCGGAAGGCGGGCTGGACGTAGCGGCGCTGGCGGCGGTGGTCGGCGTGGGGGCAGGTCACCAGGCCGTTGCCGGCGAAGTCGCGGACCCGTTCGAACAGGAACCCGCCCTTGTCGAAGACCCGGTCCTCGCGCAGGACGTGCCGGGTCAGCTCCAGGTCGCAGACCACCACCGCCGAGACCGGCCCCAGTCTGATCTGGACGAGGCCGCCGTACCGGGGCAGGGAACGCAGGAACGCCAGCGGGTCGCGCAGGAACGGCACCAGGTGCCCGAGCAGCGGCAGGCCGCCGGGCGGACGGGGGATCATCGCGGTGACTCCGTACGGTAGCGGGCGGCCGTCGCCGTCCAGTGGATGAGCGCGCGGGTGAAGCGGACCAGCCCGAGGGCGAAGGCCCGGACCTCGCCGGGCGACGACGGGTCGCGGGCGATGCCGTCCGCCAGGAACTCCAGCGTCGTCGACTCGGCCTCGCACAGCGCCCCGAGCCGGGCCGACGCCTCTTGGGGGGCCAGGCCCTCGTGGACGGTGAACGAGCGCAGCAGGTTCTTGCCGTTCCCGGCGGCGGACTCCCCCTCGGCGGAGTAGAGGTCGTTGACCCAGCAGACGACGTGGTTGAAGCGCATCAGCAGGTCCGCCACCCTCGGGTGCCGGAACACCTCGTCGGCGAGGTCCAGGCCGTGGGCGAGTTCGATCCACCCCGCCGCGCACGACACGGCGCCGTCCTGGTCCCGTCGGCGTAGGTACTCGGGGACGGTCTGCACGGCGCCGGCCGGGGCGGCGGTCCCGAGGTCGTGGAAGGGGGTGTCGCGGAAGGGCGCGTCGTGGAAGGCGGTGTCGCGGAAGGCGGTGTCGCGGAGCGAGGCCTCGTCGAGGTAGCCGAGCGAGGTGTCCAGGTACGCGCGGAAGTACGCCGCGTAGCGCGCCCGCCACTGCGGCGGCGTCAGCTCGACCGTCTCCCGCCACAGCACCGCGAACGCCTCGACGAGTGCGTCGCCGGGCGGCTCGATGCCATCCCAGCCGCCGTCCGAGGCACCATCCGGGCCACCGCCCGGAACGCTGTCCGGAACGCCGTCCGAGCCGCCACCCGGAACGCTGTCCGAGTCGACGCCCGAACCGCCGTCCAGGACGTCCGTGAGCGCCTGGACGGTCCGCCGGGCCGCCGTGACGGGCCGGCCGATCCACTGGTCGTCGAAGCGGTCGTCGAGGATCCAGGTGAGCACCAGCCACTTCGCCGCCGCGACCAGCCTCGGCCCCCGGGGGACGTCGCCCCACGCCTCCGCCACCAGGTCCAGGTGGCCCTGTGCCAGGAACCCTTGGACGTCACCGCCGAGCACCCCGCTCGCCACCAGCCACGCCCCGACGTCGCGGCGGAGGGCGCCGGCCTCGCCATGCGGCGCCGGTCTGGCGACTCCCGCGAGGAGGTCCGGGCCTCCGGGGTGCTCGGCGGCGAGGCCACACATGCCGCGGTACGACGAAACGCCCATGCCCGTGCTCCCCCTCGCTCACCACCTCCGACCGGCCGGTCGGAGAAGGACCAGTCTGGCCAGCCACCGCGACTGTTCAAAGCGCAACCATCGCTTTTCCCCCGCACGAGTGATCGCGCCGTCACCACGTCGACACGGACCGTGACCGTTCCCCGCGTGCCGCCCGGCCCCTCCCGACACGCCCCACCCGTCGGCGGCCAGGCTCTCGCCGGGCGTCCGATATCCGGTTGGGACATGGCACCGGGATCGCTACGGTGGCGGGATGGCGACTCAGGTGATTGTGCTGAACGGTGGTTCCAGCTCGGGCAAGTCCGGGATCGCCCGGTGTCTTCAGGCGGTGCTGCCGGAGCCCTGGCTGACGGTCGGGGTCGACACCCTGATCGAGGCGATGCCCGCATCCCTGCACGATACGGACGGGGGCATCGGTTTCGCGGCCGACGGCGGGGTGAGCGTCGGGTCGAAGTTCCAGGCCTTGCAGGCGGCGTGGATCGCGGGGGTCGCGACCATGGCGGGGGCGGGCGCGCGGGTGATCGTCGACGAGGTCTTCCTCGGCCGGGCTGAGTCCCAACTCCGGTGGGAGAAGGCGCTCGTGGGGCTGGACGTGCTGTGGGTCGGGGTCCGCTGCGAGGCGGCGGTGGCCACCGGCCGGGAGCTCGCCCGGGGGAACCGGATCCTGGGGATGGCCGCTTCGCAGGCGGAATTGGTCCACCAGGGCGTGCGCTACGACCTGGAGGTGGACACCTCGCGCACCGAGTCGCTGGAGTGCGCGCGGAGGATTGCCGCCCACCTCGGAGGCGACGCCGCCGGATCCGCCCCCGTCGGCGGGTGACCCAGGGCCAGAGTCAGAGTCAGAGCCAGGGCCAGAGCCAGAGCCAGAGCCAGGGCTCGGGCCTGAGGTCAGGGGTTCTCCCGGTGCCGCCACCGCACCGGGTCGGCAGCGCCCGACACCGAAGCGCCCGCCACCGACGCGCCCGGCATCGACGCGCCGGCTCCCGGCGCCCCGGCCCGAGCCAGCGGCCGGTAGTCGGCGCACGACAGCACGAGCAACTCGTTGTCCCCGGGCTGGAATTCGTACTCCACCCGCTCCACGTGGCTCGGGATCCCGAGGGCGTCCAGGTGGTGGCGCAGCCCGTCCAGCTCCCCGTAGCGGACGCCGGTGTCGTACACCATGACCGGGAAGAGCCGGACTTCGCGGCGGGCGATCCGGGCGAGTTCCAGGAGGGCCGCCAGGTGGAAGTCCCCGTCCAGCCGGTTGCCGTAGGAGAAGAGCAGGTGCGAGCTGAGGACCAGGTCGAAGGAGTAGTCGGCGAACGGGAGTTCGGGCAGTGAGCCGGCGACGTAGCGGTCCGGGCGGGCGGCGATATCGGCCTGGAAGTCACGGGCGTTGGCGATCCACTGCCGGGTGAGGCGATCGGGGTCGCCGTACCACGTCCAGACGAAGTCCGATGCCTCCCTGACCAGTTGGTCGCGCTTGTGCCGGGTCTCCCGTTCGACGAGGACGCCGAGGTCCTCCCGGTGGTGGGCGTACTCGCGGTCGACGGCCACCGCGTCGATGCCGCGCCGGCCGGCCTCGGCCGTGAAGGCGGCCGCGCCGCCCGGGCAGTCCAGGATGCGCCGGCCGGGGGCGAGGTCGCCGTCGGTGAGCGCGAACATCGCGCGGTACTCGTCGAAGGAACGTGCGCTGACCAGCACGGTTCAGCCCCTCCCGACGTACGGCATGGTGGTGGGCAGGACGGTCAGGGACTGGACGTTGGTGTCCGGCGGCATCGAGGCCATCAGCAGGACGGCCTCGGTGAAGCGTTCCACCGGGATGGTCGCCTCGACCGCCATCGTGCCGTCCGCCTGCATGGCGGCGGGCTGCGGGCCGCCGTCGACCGGGGTGACGTTGCCGACGTCGATCTGGCCGACCGCGATGCCGTACGCGCGGCCGTCCAGGGAGAGCACCTTGGTGAGGCCGAGGACGGCGTGCTTGGCGGCCGTGTAGGCGATGGAGTTGGGCCGCGGGACGTGGGCGGACGGCGCGCCGTTGTTGATGATGCGCCCGCCCTGCGGGGACTGGGCGCTCATCACCCGGAAGGCCTCGCGGGCGCAGAGGAAGCCGCCGGTGACGATGGTGTCCAGGACGCGGTTCCAGTCCTCGAACGGGGTCTCGGTGATGGGCCGGCGCGGGGCGGCGGCGCCGGCGTTGTTGAACAGCAGGTCGACCCGGCCGAAGCGGTCGCGGACGGCGTCGAACAGGGCCGCGACCTCCTCCGGTTGGCGGATGTCGGTCGGGACGGCCAGCACCCGGGCGGGGTCGACGTCCGCGAGGGCGATGGTCTCCTGGAGGGCGTCCTTGCGCCGCCCGGCCAGCGCGACGGACCAGCCGGCGCCCAGCAGCGCCAGGGACACGGCCCGGCCGAGCCCGCTGCCGCCGCCGGTGACGACGGCGGTCCGCCCGTGCGGTGTCTGCGCGCTCCCGGTCACATGTCCTCCGTGTTCATCCAGATCCGCAGCATCCGCCGGGAGTTGGGCGCCGGCTCGTCCACGTAGGCCGAACGCCCGTGCAGGACCCGGCTGTTGCGGATGATCAGCAGGTCTCCGGCGGCCATCGGGAGGCCGAAGGCGATCTCGGGCCGGTAGAGCACCTCGTCGAGCACGCCGAGCGCGTCCCACTGGCGGTCCGTCAGCGGCGGGCCGCCGCGGTCGGGGGACGAGCGGACGGTGCGCGTCTGGTAGTAGCAGGCGATGGTCCCGTCCTTCTGGGTGTAGAGGATCGGGGAGACCACGACCTGGGGCCCGGCCCGACCGGTCCGGTCGAAGGTCCACTCCTCGGTGAGGGTGGCGAGGGCGTCCGGCCGTTCCCGCCCGATCAGGTCGTAGACGTGCCGCGCGCTCGCCAGCTTGGTCAACCCTCCACCGTTGTAGGCGGGTTGGATGCAGAGCAGGACGAGCAGGTCGCAGGTGTCGCAGTGGAAGCCGAGTTCGGTGTTGCCGTCGCCGTCCTGGTCGCGCAGCACCTGGGTGAGGTCGCCGCGCCCGTTCTGCGGGACGATCTCGCCGAAGTCCCGCAGCAGGAAGGACAGGGCGGCCGCGACCTCCTCCTCCGGGGCGGTCGGATCCATCAGCCCCACGACGTGGGCGACGCCGACGGAGCGGGCGCCGCCCTGGACGAGCGCGCGCAGCTTCGCCCGGACCGGCTCGGCCGCGCCCCACCGCTCGGCCCGCGCGTCCGCCCAGAGCAGTTGTCGCTCCCCCTCGTCGAGCGGGAGCGACCACTGCTCCCGCCGTTCCTCCAGTTCCTCGCTGCTCCAGCCGATCTCGGACACCGTGTCGTCGTACATGTGCGGAACCACTCCTCTCTACCGCTGGGCGGCGGCCGCCGCCACCGCCTTGGACCAGAGCGCCAGCGCCTCGTCGACCTGCCCGGCCGTGACGGTCAGCGCCGGGATCATCCTGACCACGTTCAGGTGGACGCCGCAGATCAGCAGCAGCAGGCCGAGGTCGGCCGCCGCCTGCTGGGCGCGCTTGGCGGTGTCCGGGTCCGGGGAGCCGTCCGGGTGGCAGAACTCGTTGCCGATCATCAGCCCGAGGCCCCGGACGTCGGCGACGCCCGGCGCTCCGGCGGCGACCGCCCGCAGGCCGTCCAGCAGCCGCGACCCCTGCTCGGCGGCGTTGTCGACCAGTTGCTCGTCCCGGATGACGT
This sequence comes from Kitasatospora sp. NPDC127121, assembly GCF_042677305.1. Lineage (NCBI taxonomy): Bacteria > Bacillati > Actinomycetota > Actinomycetes > Kitasatosporales > Streptomycetaceae > Kitasatospora > Kitasatospora sp. NPDC127121. Next base: position 66,257 of record NZ_JBHXTQ010000012.1, read on the forward strand.
CCAGCGTGGCCAGCGCGGCGGCGCAGGCGACCGGGTTGCCGCCGTAGGTGCCGCCCTGCGAGCCGGGCCAGGCCCGCCGCATCAGGTCGGTCGGCGCGGCGATCGCGGACAACGGGAAGCCGCTGGCCAGGCCCTTGGCGGTGATCAGGACGTCGGGCACCACGCCGTCGTGGTGCAGGTGGGCCCAGAACCGGCCGGTGCGGCCGAAGCCGGTCTGGATCTCGTCGACGACCAGCAGAATGCCGTGCCGGTCCGCGCGCTCGCGCAGCCCGGCGAGGAACCCGGCGGGCGCGGGCACGTAGCCGCCCTCGCCGAGCACCGGTTCGACGAACATCGCGGCGGTCTCGGCGGGGGCGCTGACGGTCGCGAGCACCTGGTCAAGCCCGCGCAGGGCGTGCTCGACGGCCTGCGCCTCGCTCAGCCCGAGGCTCAGGCCGAGCCGGAAGGCGTCGGGGAACGGCGCCACCGCGACACCGGGCATCACCGGGCCGATGCCCGCGCGGAAGCGGCTGCCGGCCGTGGTGAGCGCGGCCGCGCCCATGGTGCGGCCGTGGAAGGAGCCCTCGAAGACGATCACGTTCTGCCGGCCGGTGGCGTGCCGGGCGAGCCGCAGCGCCGCCTCCACCGCCTCGCTGCCGGCGGTGGCGTAGAACAGCGAGTCCAGGCCGGGCGGCAGCACCTCGCCGAGCCGCTCGGTGAGGGTGAGCAAGGGGTCGTGCAGCACGGTGGTGTACTGGCCGTGGATCAGCCGGCCGGCCTGCTCGCGCACCGCCTCGACCACCCGCGGGTGGCAGTGGCCGGTGCTGGTCACCCCCACGCCGGAGGTGAAGTCGAGGTAGCGGCGGCCGTCGGCGTCGAAGAGGTGGAGCCCTTCGCCGCGGGTGGCGACGACGGAGGTGGCCTGCTTGAGCACCGGGGACAGCTGGGACACGAGGTCCGCCTTCCATGGGTCTGGGGGTACGGGTCGGTGGGGGCGCGGCTCACGGGGCGCAGCTCACGGGGCGCAGCTCACGGGGCGCCGGCGCGGCGGACGGATCGGTACGGCGGACGGGGGTCAGTGCGGCGGACGGGGGTCAGTGCGGCGGCGCGACGGGCGGCAGGTAGCCGGCCTCGGCGGCCCGGGTGAGCGCGGCCGACCACCACTGCGGGGTGGGCTCGGCGAACCGGACGCCCAGCCGGTCCAGCACGGAGGTGGTGTACGCGCGGTCCACGAGGACGTTGCGCTCCTCCTGGAGGGACCACGCGGCGGCCAGCCCCGCCGCCGTCGGGTGGTCGCGTTCGGCCCGGGCGATCGCCGCCGCGAAGGCCTCGTCGTCGGTGAGCCGGACGGGGTGGCCGTGGCCGGCGAGCCAGCGGACGAGTTCGTCGTGCGGCGTCTCGTGCGGGCTCTCGACGTGGTAGGCGCCGGGCGCGGCGTACGGGTCCAGCGCGATCGCGGCGATCCCGGCGGCCACGGTGTCGACGTAGGAGAACGCGTAGGTGGTGCGCGGCCGGCGCGGGGCGGCGCCGGCCAGCAGGTAGCCGCGGATCAGCTGGTAGATCCGGTTGTCGCCGATGTTGGCCTGGAAGGCGCCGGTCCGGCTGTGCGCCGCGATGTGGCCGCTGCGGTACAGGTAGGCGGCCCGCCCGGTGGCCGCCCAGGCGCGGACGGTCTGCTCGGCGGCGAACTTGGTCCGCTCGTACGGGGTGCGGAAGTGCTGGCCGATCCGCAGGTCAGCCTCGCTGAAGCGGCGGGGCGGGCCGTCCACGCCGCCCGCGACGGCGAGCGTGGAGACGTGGTGGACGCGGGCCGCCGGGGCGTGCTCGTCGATCCAGCCGAGCAGCCGCCGCACCGCGGTGTGGTTGGTCCGCTCCAGGTCGTCGGGCGAGGCCACCAGCCGGACGTCCGCGGCGGCGTGCACGACGAGCTGCGCGCCCCGGGCCCGCGCCAGTCCGGCCGGGGACAGGCCCAGCCCCTCCCGGTCGATGTCCCCGGCGACGACCTGGATCCGGCCGTCGTCTGCGCCCGCGCCCGCGCCGACGCCCGCGCCTAACCGCCGGACGGCGCCGGCGTCGTGCTCGGCCCGGACCAGGCAGGTGACGTGGGCGCCCCGCTGGACGAAGGCGTCGAGCAGGTGCCGCCCCAGGTAGCCGGTGGCGCCGGTGAGCAGCACCCGGGCGGGTTCGCGCACCGTGGTGCGGGCCGCCGGTACGGCGGGTGCCCGGGTGCCGGGGTGGAGCAGCTGGCCGGAGGTCGACAGCGGCGCCCGGACGGGCCGGGTGGCGGTACCGGCACCGGCACCGGCCTCGGTGGCCACAGTCCCGGCGAACGCGGCGACGATCCGCTCGGCGGCGGGGTGCGGCAGGCCGGGCCACCCGTACACCAGGTCGGCGACCAGCCGGTTCTCCACGATGCGGGCGGTGAGCCGCAGGTCGTACAGCGGGTCTCCGCCGGTGCAACGGGCCACTCCGGCCTGCTCGTCCGCGACGGTCCAGTCCAGTGCGGGCTCGTCGGGCAGCCGGAAGGTGCCGAGGAAGTTGAACCCGGCGGCGGGGCGGGTGCCGGGTGCGTCCATCGCCTGGACGGGGGCCTCGCGCAGGCGCTGCGCGGCGCCCTCGGGGCCGGCCGACGCCTCGACCGCCAGCCGTTTGACGGCGGTGAACCAGCCGACGGTGTCCAGGAATTCGCCCGGATCACCGGCGGTGTCCCGGCCGTGGGTCTCCACCTCGACGGGCAGCCGCGGGTGGCCGCTCCAGCCGGTCACGGCGTCGGCGAAGGCGGCCAGCAGAAAGGCCTCCAGGCCCGTCCCGCCGCCGTGGCGGCCGACCAGCCGGGCGGTGCCGTCCTCGTCGAGCGTCCAGCCGACGGCCGCCGGCTGCGCGCGGACCACGGGCTCCGGCGCGGACGCCGGCGCGGACGCTGCGGGAGGCGGCACCGACGCCGGGGGCGGCGGCGCGGCGGCGGCCCACTGGTAGAAGTCCGGGGTCGGCGGCAGGTCGGCCGGCTTCTGGTCGAGCACCGCCCGGTAGGCGTGGGCGAGGTCGTCCAGCAGGATGCGCCAGGACAGCCCGTCGACCACCAGGTGGTGCGCGATCAGGGCGAGCCGGTCGTCGGTGCCGGGCGGGCCGGTGAACAGGTGCGCGCGCAGCAGCCGGCCGGCCAACGGGTCCAGGCTGCGGTGGAGTTCGGTGCAGACCCCGGCGACGGTCTCGGCGATCGGGGCCGTCCCGCGCGGGATCCGGGAGAAGGACAGCGGGTCGAGGTCGGCCACCGGCCGGGGTGCGTCGTAGCCCTCCGGCGAGACGGGCCGCCGCAGTGCCGGGTGGCGTTCCAGGACGGCCGCGAGAGCGGCCGAGAGCGCGGCCGGGTCGACGGCCGTCCGGCAGCGCAGCAGGACGGACTGGTTCCAGTGCCGCAGGTCGTCGACGGCCTTCTGGCGGTACAACCACCGCTGGGCGGGGGCGAGTTGACTCCCCCGGTCGCCGCTTCCGGTCCGCCCGGCCGGAGCGGCGGCCGGAACCGGAACGGCTGCGGCCGCCTCGGCCAGGCCGTGCGCGGTCGGGTGCCGGTAGAAGTCGTCGTAGTGGACGCGCAGGCCCGACCGGCGCAGGAAGGCGACGGTGCGCATGGCGAGGATGGAGTCCCCGCCGAGGTCCAGCACGTCGGTGTGCGGCCCGACCCCGGGCAGGCCCAGCGCGGCCGCCCAGAACCCGGCGATCGACCGGGCCAGCGCGTCCCCGCCCGAGGGCGGCCCCGACTCCGCCCGGGCCTCGACCAGTTCGGCGACCAGCTCGGCCAGCCGCTCCCGGTCGAGCTTGCCGTTCGGCCCGACCGGGAACTCCGGCAGGGTCAGGATCGGCTGCGGCACGGAGTAGCCGGGCAGCCGGTCGCGCAGGTAGGAGCCGATCCCGGCCAGCCCGGCGCCGTCGGCCGACAACCGCACAGCGGCCAGGAGTTGGTTCCCCACGGCGGTCTCCCGGACCAGCACCGCGGACCGGGCGACGCCCGGGAAGTCGTCCATCGCCCGCTCGATCTCGGCGAGGTCGACCCGGTAGCCCCGGATCTTGACCTGGCGGTCCACCCGGCCGAGGAAGACCAGGCTCCCGTCCGCCCGGCGGCGGCACAAGTCGCCGGTGCGGTACATGCGTTCACCGTCGTGGCGGACGAAGCCGCGCGCCGTCTCGGCGGGCCGGCCGAAGTAGCCGGCGCTGACGCCCCGGCCGCCGATCAGCAGCTCCCCCACCGCACCGTCGGGCACCGGCCGCCCGTCGCCGTCCAGCAGGGCGAGCCGCACCTCGCCGATCCCGGTGCCGATCGGGACGGTCGGCTCCTCGGCCGGCAGCTGGCGGGCGGTGGCGGCGAGGAAGCAGGTGGCGCCGACGGTCGTCTCGGTCGGGCCGTAGTGGTTGACCAGCCGGGCGGTGACACCGGTGTCGAGCAGGGCGGCCGCGAGCGGGCGCGGCAGCGCCTCACCGCCGAGCAGCACGGTGTGCAGGGGCGGGGCGTCGCCGGGCCGGCCCTCCAGCAGGACGGTCAGGTGCGAGGGGGTGGTCTTCAGCACGGACACCCCGGCGCGCCGCAGCGATGCCCAGAACGCCTCCGGGTCGCGCACCTCGCCGTCCGGCACCACGTGCACCGAACCGCCGACCGCGAGGGCCAGCAGCCAGGCGGTGTGGCCGAGGTCGGCGGCCAGCGTGGTGACGTGCGCGACGCACGGGGCGTCGGCCTCGGTGAAACCCAGCCGGTCGGCCAGCGCCCGCGCGTAGTGCACCGCGTTGGCGTGGGTGACGGCCACCGCCTTGGGCTCACCGCTCGACCCCGAGGTGAAGGACAGGTACGCGGGGTCCTCGGCCGCACCGAGCATCAGTTCCTCGGCCCCGCAGAGCATGAGGTCACCGGCCCTGCCGGGCATGAGGCCACCGGCCCCGCCGGGCACGAGGCCACCGGTCGTACCTGGCGCGCTGCCCGGTGCGTCGGGCAGGCCCTCGGGCCCGGCCAGCCGGTCGACGTCCACCACCTCGGCCGGATGGCCCTCCGGCCCGGGGAAGGCCGCCTCGGTGCTGAGCACCCGGCCGATCCGGACGGCCGCCAGCCGCCGGGCGAGGTCGGCCGCCGACCAGTCCGGGTCGGCCATCACCGCCGCCGCGCCCGAGCGCAGCACGCCGTGCAGCAGCACCAGCATGCGGGCGTCCCGGGGCCCGAGCAGGGCGACCCGGTCGCCCGGGCCGGTGCCGGACGCGGCCAGCCGGGCCGCGATCCGGCCCGCCGCGGCGTCGAGGGTGCGGTAGTCGAGGGTGCGGTCGCCGTCGGTCAGGGCGGTCCGGTCCGGGTGCTCCCGGGCGAGCCGTAACAGGAACCCGGACAGCGACCGGGCGGACGACGCGGCCTGACTGGACGGCGTGGGCGGCGTGGACGATGCGGACGGCGTGGACCGGACGTGCTGCGTCGCGAAGGTCACTCCGGCTCGCCTCCCGTCCGGGCCGCCCGCCCGGCGCGGACCGTCCCGGCCGCGTGCGGGTCCACGGGCCGGGGGTCGCCCGCGAGGAACGCGTCCAGGCGGGGCCGGTCGGGCAGGCGTCCGGCCAGCTCCCAGGCCAGCATGCGGTGCAGGCCGTCGATGTGGATCAGTCCCTCCCGGACCAGCAGGTCCGTGTAGTCGGAGTGGTCGACCGCGCCGGTGCTCAGGTAGACCGGGGTGAACGGGGCCCACCGCAGCAACCGGAGCTTGGCGGCGCAGACCGGGTTCGCGGCCGACCAGGCGACCTCGTCGGAGCGGATGCGCACGGCCGCCTCGGCCACCGTCAGGCCGGAGCGGGGCACGAGTTCGCGTGCCCCGCCCTCGCTCAGGTGCCAGGGCAGGACGACGCCGAGGACGTCCGAGCGCGAGAGCCGGACGCGCCACCAGCCGCCGGGAATCCGGCCGGCGCGTTCGACGTTCTCCTCGCCGTCCCGGTTGCTGTTCGCCTCGTGGGTGCGCTCCACCGGGTGGTCCCGCAGGTAGGCGTGGTGGACCTCGGCGTAGGCGACGGCGGTGACGATCTCCACGCGGTGCTCCTCAGACAGTTCCGATCAGACGGTTCTCGCCAGACAGTTCTCGCCGGACAGCTCTCGCCGGACAGTTCCGGTCAGGCGGTTCCGACGTACTCGGTGAAGTGCCGTTCCGCGAACAGCTCCGGCCACCGGCCCTCCGCCAGGCCGAGTTCACGGGCCCGGGCGAGCATCAGCCGCCAGTGCGGCTTCACCGGGCGCCAGCGCGCCCCCACCTGGCAGTAGGACGCGTCGATGAAGTACCGGGGCCTGCCCGGGCCGTCCGGCGCCGGTCTGCGGGTGTGGAACAGCGCCGAGTTGAGCAGCACCGTGGAGCCGGGCGGCAGCCGGTCGATGACCACCTCGCCGGGCAGTTCGGCGGTGCCGTGGTGGGCGTACGCGGTCTTCCCGACGGTACGCCGGTGCGAGCCGGGCAGGACGGCCAGGCTGCCGACCTTCTCGTCCAGGCCGCCGAGGTAGTGCAGCGCGTGGACCATCAGCAGCGACGGGTCGGCGCGGTCGTTGGGCTCGCAGTCGTGGTGCCAGGCCTTGCCGGGGATCCCCGGGGCCTGGCGGTCGCTGTGCAGGTGGTGGAAGACGAAGGACGGCCCCATCAGACCGGACAGCGTCCGCAACAGCGGCGGGTGGGTGAGGAGTTCGCCGTGGGCCGGCAGTTCCAGCTCCAGCACCGGGGGCGGGCCGTGCCGGGCGGGATCGGTGCAGGCGGCGATCGAGCGGGCCCGTAGGCCCTCGTCCACCCAGCGGTCCACCTCGGGGGCGAGCCTGGCCCCGAGCGGCTCCGGCACCAGGCCGGGCAGGACCAGGTATCCGGACTCCAGGAACTGGCGGTGTTGCTCGGTGTCTAGGGCCTTACGCCCTCCGGAAGTCTGCGTCACCGAACCGGCCCCCTCCTTCCGGATGACGGGTCGCACAGTCGGGCACGGCGGATCGGACCTGAACAGGTTCGGGTTCTATGAAACGCACGGGATCATCCAGACCTCGGGTGGCGCCGGGTTCGTCCGTCGTCGCCACAGCTGACACACGTTCACCACGAAAGGGCACGAGTTGATCACGCAAGGTAGTCCGCTGAGGAGTATGAACCGTTGATCGTGTCCACCACAAGACCACCGCCGACTCCTGGACACCTTCCCGCCACCGTGACGTTCAGCTCCAGCCACCAATCGACCCGTTCCCCACCCGAAACTCCGGACCCATTGCGCCCCGGTGATTCGCCGCTGGCACAGCGGATGCGGCACAGTGACGTCATGAGCGGCGACACCAGGAGTCACGAGAGCGCCGGGCGGGGCCCCGTGACCAGGCGCCGTCCGGTCCAGCAGCGCAGCCAGGAGCGGTACGGCCGGATCCTCGACGCCTGCGCCGGGCTGCTCGACGAGGTCGGCGCCACCGCGCTCACCACCAAGGAGGTCGCCCAGCGCGCCCAGGTGCCGATCGGCACCCTGTACCAGTTCTTCGCCGGCAAGGAGGACCTGCTGGCCGCCCTCGCCGGCCGCAACCTCGACCGCTACCTCCAGCGGCTCGACCACCGGCTGGCGACCGCCGCGCCCCTCGGCCCGGCCGGGTTCACCGACCTCGCGGTGGAGGAGTTCGTCGCGATGAAGCGCGCGGTGCCCGGCTTCGGCCAGCTCGACTTCGGCCTCGCCGACGCGACCGCCCCCGCCGGGCTGCGGGACGACCGGCACCTGCTCGACCCGGGCGTGGACAACAACACCGCCGTCGCGCTGCGCCTCCAGGCGCTCGGCGGCGAGGTGTTCGCCACCGGCGACCCGGCGGCGCTCACCCTCGCCCTGCGGGTCGCCCTGGAGGCCGCCGACGCGGTGCTCAAGCTGGCCTTCCGCGGTGATCCGCAGGGCGATCCGGCGCTGATCGCCGAGTGCAAGCGGCTGGTCCGCGGCTACCTCGCGGAGCAGCCGCCCGCCGGCTGAGACCGGTCCCCGCACGCCCCTAGGGTCCCGCCCCGCCCCCGCGTCCCGCCCGCCCGCGCCGTTGCGAGCCCGCCGCCGCAGCAGCACAGTGGAAGGCGGAACGGCCGCAGAGGCGGCCGCCACGACCCGAGGAGCAGACCATGCACGCAGCGGTAGGTGACCAGCTCCACATCCACAGCAGGTCGGTGGGCATGACGGACCAGAAGGGCGAGATCGTCGAGGTGCGCGGCACCGACGGCGAACCGCCGTACATGGTCCGCTTCGAGGACGGCCACGAAGGCCTGGTCTACCCCGGCCCCGACTGCGCCATCGAGCACCGCCCGGCGGACCGCTGACCGACTCCCCCGCCGCCCCGCCCCCCACCCGGGCGAGGTGGTGAGCAGCGGTGTCCGCCCCCACGGCCCCGCTGCCCGGAACGCTCGCCGGGCTCGCCGGGCTCGCGCCACTGCTGGACCACTACGGGTACCTCGCGGTGGCGCTGCTCGTGCTGCTCGACAACTGCGGCATCCCGGTGCCCGGGCAGACCGCCTTGGTGCTCGCCTCCGTGTACGCCGGCACCGACACCGAGTAACCGGGTAACCAGGCCGGGCAGCCGGTCAGCCGGGCCATCGGCCCATCCGGGTGGCCGCGCGGCTCAGCGCAGCGGGAACACCTCGAACGACGCCGCGAACCGCACCCCGAGCCGGCCGCCCGCTCCCCGCCCGGCCCCCTCCAGGAACTCGCGCGCGTCCGCCATCGCCCCGCCCAGCCCGGCCAGGTACGCCTTGTGCTCCTCCAGCGAGGCCACGCCCAGGTCGAAGTGCTCGGTGGTGTCCACCGCGTGACCCGACTCCGGCGAGGCCGCCGCCCACACCTGCCGGACGCCGTTCCACGGCTCGTGGCCCTCGGCCAGCAGCTCCCGGAACACCCACCGGTTGCCGGCGTCCCGAGCCGCGTCCAGGGCGGCCCGCCCGACCGCGATGTGGTCGGCCTGGTTGGGGACGGTCCCGCCGTAGGTCTCCCGGAAGTTGCTGGTGATCACGATGTCCGGCCGGTGCCGGCGCACCGCCCGGGCGATGTCGCGGCGCAGCGGCAGCCCGTACTCCACCGTCCCGTCCGGGTGCCCGAGGAACTCGACCACGTCGACGCCGACCACCCGCGCCGAGGCGATCTGTTCCGCCTCCCGCAGCGGCCCGCACTCCTCGGGGTTCATCGAGTCGATCCCGGCCTCGCCGCTGGTGACCATCACGTAGACGACCTTCTTGCCCTGCGACGTCCACCGCGCGACGGCCGCGGCGGCGCCGTACTCCATGTCGTCCGGGTGGGCGACGACGGCCAGCGCGGTCTGCCAGTCCTCGTCGACGGGCTGGTAGGGCTCGACGGCCTGCTCACTCATGGTGCTCGTCCCTCTCGGTGCGGCTCACAGTCGCATGGTCATACGGTCGTTCCGCAGGCGACTCTAGAAGACCCCCCACACCCACACCCCGTCGGACACCCTCCCGGGCCGGCCGGGTTGCCCCTGACGCACGGGTCAGGGGTTAGCGTCCGGGCACCTGCGGCGGATCGGCCGCCGCGTCGGTTCTGGAGGAGTGCTGCGATGACGCTGCCCACGACGGCCCGGGTCGTCCGGTTGGTCACCGAGCCGGGCGGGTTGCCCGGGCCCGGGGACTTCGCGGTGGTGGAGGAGCCGTTGCCGGCGCCGGGGACGGGCGAGGTGGTCGTCCGCAATCGGGCCTTCCTGGTCTTCCCGGGCCTGCGCACGCTGATCGGGGGCGAGCTCACGGGGGCGCCGTTGCCGGCGATCGGGCCCGGGGACGCGCTGTACGGGCCGGCCCTCGGGGAGGTGCTGGCCGCTCCGGCGGGCGGGCACCTTCGGCCGGGCGACCTGGTCACCCACCTGCGGGGGTGGCGGGACCTCGTGGTCGCGGACGCCGCAGGGTTCACTCCGGTCGACCCGGGGTTCCCGGACCCGGTGGCGCTGCTCTCCCCCGGCACGGCCGCCTACGGCGGGCTGACCCGCAGCGCCGGGGTACGCCCGGGGGACGTGGTGCTGGTGACCGGCGCGGCGGGCGCGGTCGGCACGCTGGCCGGGCAGGTCGCCCGGCTGCTGGGCGCCTCCCGGGTGATCGGCACCACCGGCTCCCCCGCCAAGGCGAAGCGGCTCACCGCCGAACTCGGCTACGACGCGGTACTGGTGCGCGGCGAGCGGCCGTTCGCCGCGCAGCTGGCCGAGGCCGCGCCGGAGGGCGTCGACGTGATGCTGGACCTGGTCGGCGGGGAGCAGCTGACGGCCGCCGTCGACGCGGCCCGGCCGGGGGCCCGGTTCGCCCTGGTCGGCGCGCTGTCCGGGCAGTTGGCACCGGAGCGGCGGGGCGGCAGTTCGCCGGCTCTGGTGGACAGCTTCCGGGTGATCATGCTGGGCCTGACCCTGCGCGGCTTCACCGGCGTGGACCACCCGGACCTGGAGGCCGAGTGGCGGCAGCGGTTCGGCGGCTGGCTGCGCACCGGCGAGATCGTCTTCCCGTCGACGCGGGTGGCGGGCATCGACCAGGCGCCGCAGGCGTTGCGGAGGTTGTTCGACGGGGACACCTTCGGGGCGACGATCGTCGACCTCGCATAGCACCGAGGAGGAACGGCCATGCGGATCGGGGACGCGGCGGCAGCGGCGGGCACCACGCCCAGGGCACTGCGCTTCTACGAGCAGCGGGGGCTGCTGCCGCCGCCGACCCGGTCCGCCTCGGGCCAGCGCGAGTACGGGCCGACCGAGGTCGCCCGGGTGCGGGCGATCCGCCGGCTGCTGGCCGTCGGGCTGACCGTCGACGACCTGGCCAGCCGCCCGCACCGCCTGGACCTGCTCACCGAGGAGCCGCCGCGCCGCTGCTCGGACTCCCCCGGCCTGGAGACCTTCGCCCCGGTGGTCACCGCCCGGCTCGCCGCCCTGGACGCCGAGATCGCCCGGCTGACCGCCCTGCGCGAGCGCCTCGCCCGGCACGTCGCCGCCGGGGGCGCGGACCTGCCGGGCTGACCCGGTCCACCATCCGGAACACGGCTCGCCCGGAACGCGGCTCGCCCGGAACGCCGCGACGGGGGAGGCGCGGCGTTCCGGGCGAGGTCTGCGGGAGGAGCTAGCCGGCGTCCGGGGCGAGTCGGCCGTCGAGGGGCTCGGGGTGGGGCTCCGGGGCGGGCCAGCCGATCCGGGTGGCGCAGAGCGAGACGACCGCGGCGGAGACGGCGACGGCGGCCATGCCCCACACCAGGCTGGTGGCGTCGGCGATGAAGCCGATCACGGCGGGCCCGGCGAGCAGCCCGGTGGTGCCCATCGCGGCGACCAGGGAGAGCGCGTCCGAGCCCTGGCGGGCCGCGGCGACGTAGACGCACGGGGTGACCGCCGCGACGCCGAGGCCGACGCAGGCGAAGCCGATCAGGGTCGGCACGACGCCGCCGACGAGCAGGGCGAGGGCCAGTCCGGCGCCGGCCAGCAGGCTGCCGGTCCGCACGATCCGGCCGTCGCCGAAGCGGGTGCGCCAGCCGTCCGCGAAGATCCGGGCGAGCACCATCATCACCGAGACGACGGCGATGCCCAGCGGGGAGAGCCCGGCACCGGCGTTCACGACGTCCTTGAGGTAGAGCGCGGACCAGTCGTTCATGGCGCCCTCGGTGACGGTGCCGAACACCATCGCCAGGCCCATCCAGAGGGTCGCCGCGGCCGGGAGGGCGAAGCGGCGGCGGTCCTTCTTCGCGGCCGACGCCTGCTCCTGGTCCGGTTGCTCCTGGTCCGGTCCGTCCTGCGCCGCGGCCGGCGCGTCGTCCGTGAGCAGTCCGGGCCGGGCGACCACGACCAGCACCGCGAGCAGCGCGGCGGCGAGCCCGAAGTGCACGGCGAGCGTGCCGGTGAAGGCGGTGACGCCGGAGGCGAGCAGCGCGGCGAGCAGCGAGCCGGCGCTGAAGGTGGCGTGCAGGCGGGACATGGTGGTCCGCGCGTAGCGGGCCTCCAGCGCCGCGCCCTGGGCGTTCATCGCGACGTTCAGGCAGCCCACGGCGACGCCGTCGCAGAACAGCACCAGCAGGGTGAGCGGGTAGTCGGGCACCACGGACAGGGCGACCAGGACGACGCCGAGGGCGAGCGCGGAGAGCACGGACAGCAGGCGGGAGCCGAACCGCCGCATCAGCACCGCGACCAGCGGGAAGGACACCGCCGCGCCGACCCCGCAGGTCATCAGCAGCAGGCCGATCTGGGCCTCGCCGAGGTCGAGCCGGGCCTTCAGTGCGGGGATCCGGGAGACCCAGGTCGCGTACTGGAATCCGAGCAGGAAGAACAGTGCGGCGATGGCCAGTTGGGACCGGCGGAAGTCGTCGCGAACGGGGGACATGTGCATCAGCCCACTTCGGCTCTGGGTGGGAACCCGAGGGACGGGTCGGTGGAGGGGGTCAACGACTGCACGACGGCAGCGACGGCGGTCGGGGCCGGGACGGCGACGGCGATGGTGGCCGGGGCGGCGGCCGGGCTCAGCGGCATCGCCATGTAGAGCGCCTCGGGGCCGTAGCTTCCGGGCAGTCCGATCTCGGGGCGGGCGCGGTAGCCCAGCGGGGCCCACACCACCTGCGAGCCGCGGACGGCGACCAGGGACATGGTGCGGTAGCCGCGGGCCCGGGCGGTCTCCTCCAGGCCGCGCAGCATCCGGTGGGCCAGGCCGCGGCCGCGCAGGTCCTCGGCGACGACCAGGTCGTGGAGGTGCATGTTGGTCGCGCGGACGCCGCCGGCCTCGGCCCGGCTGAGGTCGGGGCACTGGAACAGCGGGTAGGGCAGGGCCAGCAGGTAGCCGCCGAGGCCGCCGGCGTGCTCCAGGACGAAGCAGGTGTCGGGCGAGGCGCGGTGGCGGGAGCGCAGCGCCTCGCGGCCTTCGGACAGGCCGCTGGCGGCGTAGGCGCGCTCCTCCAGCGCGACGACGCCGTCCCAGTCCTCCTCCTGGAGCAGCCGGATGCTCAGGTCGGTCATCTGCCGCTGTCTCCGTCCGGGCCGCCGGCTCCGCCGATGCAGGTGTAGGGCAGCGGCTCGAAGCCGTTGAACCCCTGGGTGGTGTAGGCGGTGGCGTAGGCGCCGCAGGAGTGGATCCAGACCGGTTCGCCGGAGGCGATCGCGCGCGGGACGCGGACCAGGCCGTCCTCCTGGGCGTACGCGTCGTCGCTGTCGCAGGTCGGGCCGGCGACGACGGCGTTGACGAACTGGCCGCCGGGGTGGGTGGGGAATTCGAGCCGGTACTGGAGCTCGTCCATCTCGTACAGGCCGTTGAACTTGCCGCAGCTCAGGAAGAGCCAGTCCTCGCGGGTGCCGTCGAGCTGGTGCCGGGAGGAGAGCCGGGCGACGTGGGCGCGGATGGCGCCGTGGTCGGCGACGAGGTGCCGGCCGGGTTCCAGCAGGAACTCCAGCGGCGCGGCGTTGACGGTGCGCAGCCGGTCCATGCCCTCGCGGATGACCGCGAACATCTTGTCCAGCGGCGGGTCGAGCGGGCGGCCGTGCCGGTCCAGGACGCCGAGGGCGGGCAGGCCGCCGCCGAGGTTGATCCGCTGCGGGGTGATGCCGCGCCAGTTGAGCGCCTCCAGGACGGCGGCGAGCGAGTCCACGGCGGCGCCCCAGGCTTCGGCGGTCATCTGCTGGGAGCCGACGTGCACGGAGAGTCCGGACGGGGTGAGGCCGGCCGAGCGGGCGGCGTCCAGGACGCGCAGGGCGTCCTCGGGCGAGCAGCCGAACTTGCGGCTCAGGCCCCACAGGGCGCCGTCGCCCGAGGTGGCGACCCGGCAGAACACCCGGGAGCCGGGGGCGTGTTCGGCGATGGCGGCGACGTCCTCCAGGCTGTCGGTGGCGAAGTCGCGCACGCCCAGCCGGTAGGCCTCGGCGATGTTGCGGTCGGACTTGATGGTGTTGCCGTAGTGGATGCGGTCGGGGCTCACCCCGGTGCGCAGGGCCTGGGCGATCTCCTGGGGGCTGGCCGCGTCGAAGCCGGAGCCGAGGGCGGCGAGGCGGCTGAGCACCTCGTCCACCGGGCAGGCCTTCATGGCGAACCGGACGGTGACGTCGGGTAGTTCGCCGATCAGGTCGGTGTACTGGCGCTCGATGCCGTCGAGGTCGTAGATGATCCGGTCGTCGGTGGCGGCGGCGAGGGCGGCGCGGAGCGCCGTCCGGTCGTGCGCGGCCGGGTCGGGCGCGACGCCGGTGTGGGCGGTGGTGTGGTGCGCCGGGGCGCGGTGGGCGATGGTCTGACGTATCACGAATGGCTCCCGGTGCGGCTACCGCGGCAGCCGGTCGGCGGGCGTGGCCTTGCTCGCCCGCATGAGCGGACCCCACGCGTCGATCAGCAGCGCGAAGTCCTCGATGTCCGCCTGCGCTTCGTCGAGCAGACGCGCCCGCTGGGGCGCCAGGTGGTCGGCGAACTCGGCGTACTTCCCGCCGAGTCGCCGGTAGCAGTGGTCCAGCGCGTCGAGCCGTCGGTGGTTCTCCGCGCGGTCCGTCGCGGCGCTGCGGCGGGCGGAGTCGGCGATGACGTCGGCGCGGATGTGGTGCGCCTCGTCGAGGAGGGCCCCGCGGGCCGCCTCCATCTCGGAGTAGACCGGGTAGAGGTAGAGCATGGAGAGCAGGAACTTGGCGTAGCGCAGCTGGTAGGCGGTGAAGCCCGTGCCGGTGCGCCGTTCCGGGGTGTAGTAGTTGACGATGTGCCGGTTGTGGACGACGCCGGGCAGGGTGGCGTCCCGGACGAGGTGCAGCAGGAAGTAGTCGCTGCCGATGGTGGCGGTGGCGGGCGGCAGCGGGACGCGGTCGTAGACCTCGTGGTCGAGGGCGACGTTGCACATGTCGATCCGCCAGATGTCGGGCAGGTCGAGCACGGCGCGGTCGTGGCGGAACGGGTCGGTGCCGCCGCCGGTGAAGGAGTCGGCGACGAGTTCGCGGCGTTCCTGCTCGCTCGCGCCGGTGGGCGCCCAGAGCGCGACGACCTGGTGGTAGGCGTCCGGGTCGAGTTCGCGGATCTCGCCGATGTCGACGGAGAGTTCACCGATGAAGGAGCCGCCGACCAGGGCGACGGGCTTGTCGGCGTGCACCGGGTCGAGGGTGACCTCGGTGACGGCGGCGGCCGCGTCGGCCGCCTTGAGGCCGAGCGTGGCGAGCTCGCGCTCGATCGGGAACACCGGTTCGCCGTCGAGCAGTTGGTACGCGCTGTCGGAGTCGCGGCGGTGCACGGAGGCGCAGCCGAGCGCACCGGCGAGCAGGAACGCCCGGTTGGTGCAGGCGCCGTAGGAGACGGCGTCGGGGAGCATCAGGTCGAGCAGTTTGTCGCCGAGCGGCCCGTCGGGGCCGGCGGCGCCGGAGCGCTCGATCACGTCGCGCAGGAAGGCGCGTTGGGCGGCCTCGTCGAGGTGGTGGACGACCACCTCCCCGGCCTCGAAAGCGGCACCAGAGCCGACACCGAGCGCAGCACCGGACCCGGCGGCGGGCAGCGCGGCGACGGCCTCGGCGTGCCGCCGGTAGGTGGCCGGATCGGCGGAATCCAGGATCAGCAGGTGCACCCGGACGCCGAACCGCCGTGCGGCGTAGGCGGCTTCGGCGCCGATCGCCGCGATGGTGGCCGCGCACTCGCGGTTGGTGGGCAGGGTCAGGCAGACGGCGCGCATGCCGGCTCCCCCGTGGACTCAGCGGGCTGCGGGGCGGGCCGGTCGTCCGTGGACTCCGGGCCGTGCCAGGAGCGCAGGCCGAGCAACCGCTCGCCGAGTTCGGTGAGTTCGGCGGGCCCGTAGCGCAGCGACTCGTGGCGGGTCGCGTCGCCGACCAGGGTGCGGTTCCAGTCCGGGGTGGCGAGGGTGCGCCAGGACTCCACCCGGGAGCGGCGCAGCTGCGCGGCCTCCTCCAGCGCGGGCATCATCGACAGGTACTGCACGGCGCGGACGCCGTTCTCGGAGGTGTTGCGGGCGACGCCGTGGGCGAGCAGGCCGTTCCAGATCAGCAGGTCACCGGCCTTCAGCTCGGGCCGCACCACCGGGAACTCGGTGCGGTCGACGTCCGGGCGGATCGGGTCGCGGTCGGCGGCCTGGGCGGCCTGCCACTCGTTGAAGCGGCGGAACAGCTCCGGGTTGCACTGGAAGCCGCCGTGGTCGGGCCGGGTGTCGTCGAGCGCGATGATGCCCTGGACGCGCTGGGGCAGCATGCCCTGGGTGGTGTCGACGTCCCAGTGCAGTTCGATGTCGAAGCCCCGGTCGGTGGGCTCGATCAGCGCGCGGTCGCGGTTGCGGATGTTCGGCGGGTTGAGGTTGAGCCGGTCGAGGGTGACCCAGAGCTCCTCGCAGTCCCAGACGTCGACGAAGGCGTCGTAGACCCGCCGGGCCTGTCTGCTGTCCCAGATCAGCTGGTGGTGGTAGGCCTCGACGAAGCCGTAGATGTGCAGTTCCCGGTCGAGTTCGTCGCGGTGGTCGCGTTCGCGGTACCAGTCCTCGGGGCGGTCGGGCGAGAGGCCCTGGAAGTCCCAGGCGAAGTCGAGCAGGCGCCGTGCGGCCTCGGCCGGGATGGCCTCCTTGACCACGATGTAGCCGTAGGTCTGCCAGAACGCGAAGTCCTCCTCGGAGAGCACCCGCAGCGGACGCTCCTTGCGGACTTCGCGCAGCGCCGTGCGCGCGAGGTAGCTCTCCCCGTCCTCGCTGAAGTAGGGGCGCGCCGAGGCGGCTCGGTGCAGATATCCGTCAGGGCTCGGCATGGGCAGTCACTCCATGGTTCGTAGTCGACGCAGCGCTTCCTGGACGCACAGTGCGGGCACGGCGAGCCGACGGCCCGTCACCGGCCGTGCGTGGAATTCAGTCCGCGGACCGCATGCCGTCCGCATGCGCTCCACCTCGCCCGGGCCCCGGCCGTGCAAGGTTCCGCCACGTCAGGGGGCCAACTCGCCGGTCCGGCAAGGCCCCTCACCCTGCCTCAGCCCTGGCCGAACCGCGCCCCTCATACGTTGGACTAGACCAACTAATGGTGTCAACCCTCGACGGCTGGTTACCAATAGGGAAATCCCTGCAGTTCAGATGGCCCCTTGGGGTTCGCTTTATGTTTCGGAGAGTGACATAAGTCGGAGTATGTTTCGAGAATTGACATACCCGGACGTGAACCAAAACGAGTTCCCCAGCGTTGCGCCCTGACCTTCGCGCCGTACGTTGGGCCTATGGCACACCGCCCCGCCGCCACCCGGCTCACCCCGCCGGGCTGGCTGACCGCGAGCCTGCGCCCCAAGGCCGCGCCGGTCCCCTGGGCCGCCGCCGCCCGGGCCTCGGTGGCGCTGGCCGCGCCGCTCGCGGTCGGCACGGCCACCGGCCGGCCCGGGTACGGCGCGCTGGTGTCGATGGGCGCGCTGTCCGGGGTCATCGGGGACACCGCGGACGCCTACCGGATGCGGGTGTTCAACATCGCCGTGCCGCAGCTGTTCGGCGCCCTCGGGGTCCTGCTCGGCACCCTGGTGTACGGTGCGGGCTGGACGGCCGTCGCCGTGCTGACCGCCGTCGCCCTGGTCTCCGGCATGATCTCCTCGATCGGCGCGGTCGCCTCGGTGTCCGGACTGCTCCTGCTGCTCAACGCGGTGGTCGGCGCCGGACTGCCGCTGCCCTCCCCCTGGTGGGCGCCGCCCGGACTGCTGCTGCTCGGCGGCCTGTTGGTGCTCGGCCTCACCCTGCTCGCCTGGCCGCTGCGCGGCGGCGCGCCGGAGCGCTCCGCCGTGGCCGGCACCTACCGGTCGGTCGCCGCCTTCCTGGAGGCCGCCGGCACCCCCGGAGCCGACGACGCGCGGCAGGCACTCACCCAGTCGCTGAACCAGTCCTACGACCTGCTGCTCGCCCGCCGGGCCCGCCGGCACGGCCGCTCCCCCACCCTGGTCCGGCTGCTCGCCCAGCTCAACGCCGCCATCCCGGTGGTGGAGGCCGCCTCGGCGGCGCAGCTGCGCCCGCGCGAGTACGGTCCGCTGCCGCCCGCCTACCCGGCGGCGGTGCGCGAGCTGGCCGCGGCCGTCGAGCGGGGCCGCTCCGGATCGACCCCGCCGCCCGGACTGCCCGATCCGGCCGGGCCGTCCACCCGCGCCCTGGTCGCCGCGATCGGCCACGCCCGGGCCGTCGCGCACGAGCCCGCACCCGACCCGTACGCCGACGGCGACCCGCTCGGCCGGCCCGCCGCGCTGCGGGTCCGCACCCGCCGGGCCGCCCACGCGCTGCTGCTGTCCGGCGCGTCCTGGCGGTACGGGCTGCGGCTGGCCCTGTGCATCGGCCTCGCCCAGATCCTGGTGTCGGTGATCGCGGTGCCCCGCTCGTACTGGGTGTCACTGACCGTCACCTTCGTGCTGAAGCCCGACTTCGGCTCGGTGTTCTCCCGGGCGGTGCTGCGCGCGCTCGGCACCGCCGCCGGGCTGCTGATCGCCATCCCGGTGCTGGCCGAGGTGCCGCACGGCTGGTGGGACGTGCCGGTGATGGCGGCGCTGGCGGCCCTGATCCCGGTGCTGTCGGCGAAGGGGTACGCGTTCCAGACCGCGGCGATCACCCCGGTGATCCTGCTGCTCTCCGACCTGCTCAACCACCGGGGCTTCCACCTGGTGCTGCCCCGGCTGTACGACTCGCTGATCGGCTGCGGCATCGCGCTGCTGGCCGGCTACCTGCTGTGGCCGGAGTCCTGGCACACCCGGATCGGGGAGCGGCTGGCCGACGCCGTCGCGGACTCCGCCGCGTACGTCTCGCTGGCCTTCACCACCGGGCCCGGGGCCGACCAGCCGGCCCGCGCCCGGTACCGGCGGCGGCTCTACCGGGACCTGTCCGCCGTGCGCAGCGAGTTCCAGCGGGCGCTCACCGAACCGCCGCCGGTCGGGGCCCGGGCCGAGGCCTGGTGGCCGCTGGTGATCGCGGTCGAGCGGATCGTGGACACCACGACCGCCACCCGGGTCCGGGTCGAGCACGGCGCTCCGGCGCCGTCCCCGGCCGAGGTCGGCGCCGTCGTCCGGGAGCTGTCCGACCTGGCCGGGGCGCTGCGCAGCGGCGGGCCGCTGCCCGAGGCCGGGCCGGACGACCTCCGGCCCGACTGTGCGCTGGGCCGGCTGCACCGCGAGGTGCAGGCGGCGCGGGCGGTGGTGCCCGCCTGAGGGGCCGGGCCGGCCGGGGCTGGCCGGTCCTGGAGCGGCCGCTCGGGCATCCGCCCCATAGAAGGCCGGGCCAGTCCCGCCGCAGGCCCGGTCAGTCCTGGATCCGCCGCCAGGGCCGGTCCGCCTCCAGCTCGAAGGCCAGCTCCAGCAGCAGCCGCTCCTGCCCGTGCGCGGCCGAGAGGTGCACGCCGATCGGCAGGCCGCTCGGCGCGGCGCCGGTGGGCAGGGCGATGCCGGGGCCGCCGGTCACGTTGTTGACCGGGGTGAAGGCCACGTAGCGCTGGAGGCGCTCGATCAGCTCGTCGAAGGCCACGTTCGGGCTGAGGTGGCCGATCGGCGGGGCGGCGTGCGCGAGGACCGGCGAGAGGATCACGTCGTGGGTGCGGAAGAGGCCCGCGTACGCGGCTTCGGCGCCGCGCAGCCGGCGCAGCACGGCCGGGGTGTGCAGGAACTCCCGCTGGTAGAGCCGGCGCAGCCCGGTGGTCAGGCCGTCGAGCCGGTTGATCCGGAAGCTGCGGTCCAGCATCAGCCGGCCGCTGACCGCGATGGCGAAGGCGATGTAGCCCCAGTAGAGGACGAAGTCGCGGGAGAACTCCTCGCCGAACGGCAGGGTGGTCTCCTCGACGTGGTGGCCCAGTGCGGCCAGCCGGGCGGCGGTCTGCTCGACGGCGGTGCGGGTGGGCTCGTCGGTACCGGCGAGCGGCGAGTCCACGACCAGTCCGATCCGCAGCCGGCGCCGCCCCGGGCCTTCGACCAGTCCGAGCGGGGGCAGCGCGGGGTTGCGGTGGTGGCGCTCGGCGGCGGCGTAGAAGGCGGCGGTGTCGCGGACGGAGCGGGTGAGCACGCCGTCGGTGACGAGGTCGATCGGCAGCTTGCCGCCCTGGGCGTTGGTGACCAGGCGGCCCCGGGTGGGCTTGAGTCCGACCAGCCCGCAGCAGGCGGCCGGGATGCGGATCGATCCGCCGCCGTCGTTGGCGTGCGCGATCGGCACCACTCCGGCGGCGACCAGCGCGGCCGAGCCGCCGGAGGAGGCGCCGGCCGAGTGCGAGGGCTTCCACGGGTTGCGCACCGGCTGGGCGGTGGCGAACTCGGTGGAGGCGTTGAGGCCGAACTCGGGCAGCCGGGTCTTGCCGAGGACGGCCAGGCCGGTGGCGAGGAACTGGTCGGTGAAGCGGGAGTTGCGCCGGGCCGGGCGGGCCTGGAAGGCCTCGCTGCCCATGCCGGTCGGCAGGCCGCGCAGGTCGACGTTGTCCTTGAGGAAGGTGGGGACGCCGTACAGCGGGCCGTCGGTGCCGTCCGGGCCGAGCCGGGGCCGGTCGTAGGACGGGTGGGCGACGGGGGCGAGCGTCCGGTCGACCCGGACGGCGCGGGCGGCGGCGGCCGCGGCCAGTTCGGCGGGGGCCACCTCGCCGGCGCGGACGAGGGCGGCCAGGGCCACGGCGTCGTGCGCGCCGAGGGCGTCGTCGGTGAACCCGTGGGCCCGCTCGTCGGTCATCCGAACCCCCCAATCCCTACTGACCGGTAGTCGCGCAAGAGTTCGCAGTGTAGGCGCGGGGCGGCGCCCGGGGATACCCCACCCCCGGCGCCCGCCGTCGGCCCCCGACGGCGCACGGGCGTTCGGCATGCGCCCCCGCGTTCACCCCACCCGCCGGTCGGAGATCGTTTCGCCGACGGCCCCGGGGAAAGGCCGGATCACGAACCGATCCGGTCCACCCCCCACCCCAAGGTGACGCCCGTGCCCACCCAGTACACCTCGGCCACCGCCCCCGGCGCCCTCCCCCTGCTCGGCCACGTCCCCGCGTTCGTCCGCCGGCCGCTGGAGTTCGTCGCCGGCCTGCCCGCCCACGGCGACCTCGTCCGGCTGCGGCTCGGCCCGCTGGACGCGTACGTCGCCTGCCACCCCGAGCTGGTCCGCCAACTGCTCACCGAGGACCGCACCTACGACAAGGGCGGGCTCGTCCTCGACAAGGCCCGCGAGGTCTTCGGCGACGGCCTGGCCACCTGCCCGGCCGCCGCGCACCGGCGCCAACGCCGCATGCTGCAACCCGCGTTCCACCGCGACCGGCTGCCCGGCTACGCCGCGATGATGGCCGAGGAGATCGCCGGCACCACCGCCTCCTGGAGCGACGGCGACGTGGTCGACGTCCCCGCCGCGATGTACCGCCTCACCACCGCGGTGACCGCCCGCTGCCTGTTCGCCGCCCACGAGCGGGCCGGCTCGCTGCCCGTCCACGACAGCATGGACGTCATCACCCGCGGCGTCGGCCGGCGCGTCATGATGCCGCTGCCCGGCACCGACCGCATCCCCACCCCGGGCAACCGCCGCTTCCGCCGCGCCCAACAGGACCTGAAGGAGGTCACCCGGCGGCTGATCGCCGACTACCGCGCCGCCGGCACCGACCACAACGACCTGCTGTCCACGCTGCTCAACACCCGCGACGAGGACGGGCGGGGGCTCACCGACGCCGAGATCCACGACCAGGTGGTCACCTTCCTGCTCGCCGGCATGGAGACCACCGCCGCCACCCTCTCCTGGGCCTGGACCCTGCTCGCCGCCCACCCGGCCATCCGCGACCGCCTGCACGCCGAGCTGGACACCGTGCTCGACGGCCGCCCCGCCCGCCACGAGGACCTGCCCGCCCTGCCGCTCACCGCCAGGGTGGTCACCGAGACGCTGCGGCTCTACCCGCCGGTGTGGATCCTCAGCCGCGTCGCCGCCGCCGACGCCGAACTCGGCGGCCACCGCGTCCCGGCCGGCGCGACCATCCTGTTCAGCCCGTACCTGCTGCACCGCCGCGCCGACGTCTTCGCCTGCCCCGCCCGCTTCGACCCCGACCGCTGGCTCACCATCACCCGCCCCTCCCCCGGTACCTACGCCCCCTTCGGCCTCGGCGCCCGCCGCTGCATCGGCGACGTGTTCGGCACCACCGAGGCCGCCCTCGCCATCGCCACCATCGCGGCCCGCTGGACCGTCACCCCCACCCCCGGCCGCCCGGTCCGCCCCGCCCGCAGCTCCTCGCTGTCCCCCCGCCCCTTCACGGCCACCCTCGCCCGCCGGGCCTGGTGACCGGGGCTCCCGCCCCGCGCCGGCGGCGGGCGGGAGCCCCGCCTGACGATGCGTCACATGGTGCGCGGCGGGCGGGGGATGCCCTGCCAGCGGTAGAGCATGGAGTCCCACGTGTAGGTGTAGGTGAAGGTGACGTCGAAGCTGGTGGTCCGCTCCAGGTGCGGCTGGCCGGGGGCCTCCGGGTCGAGCCAGGTGGTCGCGCCGTAGACGGACGCCCGCGGGTACACGCAGATCGTCCAACGGAACCAGCCCGAGGAGAGCTGGACGTCCTGGGACGGCACGTTGCCGCCCGGCGTGCTGAAGCTCCAGGCGTACGTGCCGGCGTCCAGGAACAGCCGCCGCTCGACGCACTGCTGCGCCGGCGTCACCGGAGCCGGCAGCGGCACCAACTGCCCGTATCCCTGGAGGAATTCGCGTTCGGTCGCGGCGGATGCCGTCCCGGCCGCCGGCCCGGCCACCAGGGCGAGCAGGACGGCCGTCAGGGCCGGGATCCAGGAGAGTCTGCGCAGCATTCGATCCTCCGGCCGGACGGAGGCCCGGCGAGTGTGGACGGAAGTGGTCTACGCCAATCCTGCCGGGCCGGGTGCGGCCGTTCCCATCCCAGACCTCTGGGGTGGCCGCCGGGTCAGTCCTCGCCGCGCCGGTCGGCCGCCAGGGTGGTGAGCAGCCGCTCGATGGCCTCCAGCCGGCGGTGCAGGTCCTCGACGTCGCCGCGGGTGGCGCTCTGCTCGGCGGGCTTGAGGGTGATCACCAGCTGGCCGTCGGGCTCCAGCCGCCCGACCGCGACGTCGCGGATCGTGTCGCCGTTCTGGACGCGGACGGCGTGCTCGATCTCGGACGCGCGCAGCGCCAGCCCGCGCAGCGCGCCCGGGACGAGCTTGCCGTCGCGCACCACGGTGGTCGGGGTGCCCTCCAACAGCCGGGCGGCACGCGGGTCGTGGGCCAGCCAGCGGGTGACGGCGGCGTTCACCGCGATCAGGGTGACCGCACCGATGGCGCCGCCGAGCAGGCTGTTGTCATTGCCGATGATCGCGTTCTGCACCACGTTGGACAGCAGGAAGATGACCACCATGTCGAAGGTGTTCAGGCCCGCCAGCCCGCGCTTCCCCGCGATCCGGAACAGGATCAGGATCAGCGCGTAGACCGCGATCGTGCGGAGGATCTTCTCCACGATCGGAATCTGGACGATCACCAGGTCGTGCCACATGGCCCCGCTCCTTCAACCCCTCGGCCGGACGGGGCGGGCAGCGCCCGGGCCCGACGGTACGCGCCCCACCGGGCCCCGGCCAGCACCCGGACGAACCCGGGTCCCCGGCCGGACAGGACCTACGAGCGGCGCTTCGGCTTGCCGCGCTTGGCCGCGGCCGCACCCCGGCCGCCCGCCGCGGGCTTCGGCCGGCCCTTCTGCTGGCCGCCCTTCTGCTGACCGGACTTCTGCTGGCCGGACTTCTGCTGGCCGCCCTTCTGCGGCTGGGACTTGCGCGGCGCCGCGGCCTTCTGGGGCTCGGCCGCCGGCTGGGCGCCGCGCCCGCGCGAGCTGTTGACCGTGCGGCCCCGGACGATGCCGATGAACTCCTCGACCAGCTCCGTCGTGCGGTCCTCCGGCCAGGCGAGCGCCACCTGGGACTGCGGCGCCTCGGCGACCGGCCGGAAGGTGAGGTCCTTGCGGTGGTGCAGCCGGGCCAGCGACTGCGGCACCAGCAGCACGCCGACGTTGGCCGCGACCAGCTCGATGGCGTCGGCGGTGCTGGCCGGGCGCTCGATCGCCGGGCGGCCGGGCAGCCCGCCCGGCCAGCCGAGGGTGTCGTCGAGCGGGTGGAACACCACCTCCTCGGCGAGGTCGCCGAGCGCGACCTCCTCGGCGGCCGCGAGCCAGTGGTCCTTGGGGAAGACCACGACGGTGGTCTCGGCGTAGAGCGGGATCGCGCTGAGCACGTCCCGGTCGACGGGCAGCCGGACGAGCCCGGCGTCCGCGGTGCCCTCGCGCAGCGTCCCCTCGCCGTCCCCGGCCGGGACGGCGAGGAGGTCGAGCCGCACGTCCGGGAGCCGCTCGGACCACACCCGGACCCATTTGCCGGGGGTCACGCCCGGGACGTACGCGAGCCGGAAGGACGGGTTCACCTGCATGTCTGTCACAGGGCAAGGCTACCGACCGTGACCGGGAGCGCCCGCGCACTCCCTTACCCTTGTCACCATGACATCGCTCAAGCAGAAGACCAGCCAGACCATGAAGCCGGCCACCGCCGCCAAGAAGCTGGGGATCTACCTCGACGCGGCGCCGACCGGCTTCCAGGAGGGTGTGGTCTCCCGCGAGGAGCTCAGCGCGCTTCAGGCCGACCCGCCGCAGTGGCTCCAGGAGCTGCGCCAGAACGGCCCGCACCCTCGCCCGGTGGTCGCCGCCAAGCTCGGCGTCTCCATCGCCGGCCTGGCCCGCGGCGGCGTGACCGAGGCGCTCACCACCGAGCAGATCGAGGCCCTCAAGGCCGAGAACCCGCTCTGGCTGCAGCACGAGCGCGCCAACCAGGTGGACGTCCGCAAGGAGGCCGCCCGGATCAAGGAGAAGCAGGAGAAGGACGCCGCGGCGCAGGCCGCCAAGGCTGCCAAGGCCGCCAAGGCCGGCTGACCCGCGCGCTCCGGCCGCCGGCCGGGCCCGATTGTCAGACCCCTGCACAAGGCTGGTGCCGACGTCCGTTCCACGGGCGTCGGCACAGTCGTCGGCGGACATGCGGACAGGGAGCTTGCGGATGGCACAGGCAGCAGGGGAAACACGGGCAGCACGGGCGCTGGACGGTCGGATCGCCCTGGTCGCGGGGGCGACCCGGGGCGCCGGGCGGGGCATCGCGGTGGAGCTGGGCGCCGCCGGGGCGACGGTGTACGTCACCGGGCGAAGCACCCGCGAGCAGCGCTCGGAGTACGGCCGGCCGGAGACCATCGAGGACACCGCGGACTTGGTCACCGCGGCCGGCGGCCGGGGCATCGCGGTGCCGACCGACCACCTGGTCCCGTCCCAGGTGGCCGCCCTGGTGCAACGGATCGACGCCGAGCAGGGCCGGCTGGACGTCCTGGTCAACGACATCTGGGGCGGCGAGAACCTGTTCGGCTGGAACGTCCCGGTCTGGGAGCACGACCTGGACGACGGCCTGCGGCTGCTCCGCCTCGCGGTGGAGACGCACGCCGTCACCAGCCACCACGCCCTCCCGCTGCTGCTGCGCCGCCCGGGCGGCCTGGTCGTCGAGATGACCGACGGAACCGCCGAGTACAACCGCGACACCTACCGGAACTCGTTCTTCTACGACCTCGCCAAGGCCTCCGTGCTGCGGATGGCCTTCGCGCTCGGCCACGAGCTGGGCCCGCGCGGCGCCACCGCCCTGGCGCTCACCCCCGGCTGGATGCGCTCGGAGATCATGCTGGAGCACTTCGGCGTCACCGAGGAGAACTGGCGCGACGCCCTGGCCCGGGAGCCGCACTTCGGCATCTCCGAGAGCCCGTACTTCGTCGGCCGGGCGGTCGCCGCCCTCGCCGCCGACCCCGAGGTCTCCCGCTGGAACGGCGGGTCGGTGTCCAGCGGGCAGCTGTCCCTGGAGTACGGCTTCACCGACCGCGACGGCAGCCGGCCGGACTGCTGGCGCTACCTGGTCGAGGTGCAGGACGCGGGCAAACCGGCCGCGCCGGAGGGCTACCGCTGACGGGGCGTCGGCGGCGGCGCCACCGGGCGCCGGGGAGAACCCCTTTCCCCGCGCCGCGTATTGACCGCGCCGCCACCGACTCCGAATAATCGGCGCCACCGGGGCGCCCAGGCAACCCTCGTCACTCTGACCACACCGGACCGGGGAGCGCCCATGACCGACCAGCCGCACCACGACGAACCCACCGCACTCGCCGCCCCCACCTCACTCGCCGCCCTGGCCGAGGAGTACTTCGCCGCCGAGAACGCCCACGCCCCGTTCGACGCGACGCTGAGCGGGGTCGAGGGCTACGCCCACGAGGTGCCCGACCCGTCCCGCGCGGCCGCGCTGCGCCACCGGGACGCGCTGGCGGGCTTCGGGGCGCGACTGGCCGCGATCCCGGTGGACGCGCTGGCCGGCGAGGACCTGGTCACCCACCGCGTGCTCGGGCGGCTGATCGACAACGGCACCGGCCGGATCACCCACGGACTGGGCGACTTCAGCATCTCGGCGACCATCACCGCACCGCAGAACGAGGCCTTCACCTCGCTCGCCATGACCTCCGTCGACCAGGAGGGCGCCGACGCCTACCTGGAGCGGCTGGCCGGCCTGCCGGGCTACTTCGACGCCGCCCTGCAGCTCCACCTGGACGCCGCCGCCGAGGGCCGCACGCCGCTGCGCAGCGGCGTCGACGCCGCCCTCGACCAGCTCGACGCCTACCTGGTCGCCAACCCGGACGACGACCAGCTGCTGCGCGCGCTGCAGGGCCGCCCGGAGTTCGACCGGGGCCGGGTGATCGTCCGCGACGGCGTGCGCCCGGCCGTGGCCCGCTACCGGGCCGGCCTGGCCCAGCGGCTGGCCGCGGACGCCCGGCCGGACGACCGGGCCGGGGTCTGCCACGTGCCCGGCGGCACCGAGGGCTACGCCGACGCCGTCACCCGCTACACCCGGCCCGGGCTCACCCCGGAGGAGGTCCACCGGATCGGCCTGGACACCCTGGCGGGGCTGCGCGAGGAGTTCGCCGAGCTGGGCGGCAGGGTGCTCGGCATCACCGACCCCGACGCCGTGCTGGCCGCGCTGCGGGAGGACCGCGCGCTGCGCTTCGGCAGCGCCGAGGAGATCATCACCCTGGTCGACGAGGCGCTGGAGCGCGCCCGCCGCGCCTCGGCCGACTACTTCCGGGCCTACCCGATCGCCGACTGCGTGACCCGGGAGATCGACCCGATCGAGGCGGAGACCGGGCCGCTGGCCTACTACCAGCCGCCGGGCCCGGGCGGCCTGCCCGGCACCCACTGGATCAACACGCTGCGCCCGCAGACCAGGTTCAGGTACGAGTACGAGGCGATCGCCTTCCACGAGAGCGTGCCCGGGCACCACCTGCAGATCGCCGTCGCCCAGACGCTGCACCACCTGCCGGAGTTCCGGCGCCGGCCGAGCGGCCAGCTGACCGCCCACGTCGAGGGCTGGGGCCTGTACACCGAGCGGCTCGCGGACGAGATGGGGCTGTACAGCTCGGACCTCTCCCGCTTCGGCATGCTGTCGCTCGACGCCCTGCGGGCCGTGCGCCTGGTCGTGGACACCGGGCTGCACCACTACGGCTGGTCCCGGGAGCGGGCGATCGCCTTCATGCGGGACAACACGGCCACCACCGAGGCCAACGTCCGCAACGAGATCGACCGCTACCTGGCCTGGCCGGGCCAGGCGACCGCGTACCTGATCGGCCGCCGGGAGATCGTCCGGCACCGTGAGCGCGCCCAGGCGGCATTGGGCGGCCGGTTCGACATCCGGGAGTTCCACCACGAGCTGATCGGGCACGGCAGCCTGCCGCTGGGAGTGCTGGACACGCTGGTCACGGACTGGATCGCGGCGCAGTAGGGCCCGCCGCTCCGACGGTGCGCGCACCGCGCACCGTCGGGCCGGTTCGGCTGCTACGCCGGGGTGACGGGCGGGCGGCGCTTGTGCTCGGTGCGGCGGTAGTGGCCGAGGACGGTGCGGAAGACGTCCTCGCTCACCGGCCGCTCCTCCAGGAAGTCGTCCAGGGCCTCGTAGGGGACGCCGAGGGCGTCCTCGTCGGGGCGGCCGGGGGCGAGGGTCTCCAGGTCGGCGGTGGGGGTCTTGTGGACGAGGTCCGCCGGGGCCCCCAAGGCCTCGGCCAGCGAGCGGACCTGACGCTTCGTCAGCCCGTCCAGCGGCATCACGTCGGCGGCGCCGTCACCGTACTTGGTGAAGAAGCCGACGGCCGCCTCGGCGGCGTGGTCGGTGCCGACGACCAGGCCGCCGGTGGCGCCCGCGACCGCGTACTGGGCCACCATCCGCTGGCGGGCCTTGACGTTGCCGCGGACGAAGTCCTCGTGGGAGCGGTCGGCGAAGGTGAGGCCGGCGGACGTCAGCGCGTCGAGGGCGGCGTCGGTCGCGGGCCTGATGTCGACGGTCAGGGTCCGGTCCGGCCGGATGAAGTCGAGTGCGCGGCGGGCGTCCGCCTCGTCCGCCTGGGTGCCGTAGGGCAGCCGCATGGCGCAGAACTCGGCCTGGTGTCCGGCGGCGCGCAGCCGGTCGACGGCGAGCTGGCAGAGCCGCCCGGCGGTGGTGGAGTCGACGCCGCCGCTGATGCCGAGCACCAGCGTGCGGGCGCCGGCCGCCCGGAGCTGGTCGGCGAGGAAGTCGGCCCGGCGCTTCGCCTCCTGCTCGGGGCTGGGGACGGGGGCCACCCGCAGGGTGCGGGCGATCTCCCGCTGGAGGTCGGCGGACAGGGGTTCGGTCATATCGACTCCCGGGTGAAGGTGACACGGTGGGTGCCCGCCCTGGACGCTACCAGCGGGTTCCGCGCGTTCGACGAGGTGGTGGCGGTGCTGCGGCAGACCGGGGCGAGCGCCTACGCGGGGTGCCGCAGGATGTCGAGGACGACGGCGCCGTCGACGGTCTCCTGGGCGACCAGCAGGGCGGCCAGTTCGTCGAGGTGGTGGCGGTGTTCGCGGAGCAGGTCGACGGCGCGGCGTTCGGCGCGGCGCAGCAGGCGGGCCACCGCCTCGTCGACGGCGCGCTGGGTCTGCTCGGAGTACGGGCGGCGGAACAGGTCCTCGGGGCCGTCGCCGAGGTAGTTCGGGGAGCCGCTGGAGTAGCCGACCGGGCCGAGTTCCGGGGAGAGGCCGAATTCGCGGACCATCCGGGTGGCGACGCCGGTGGCGTGGGCGAGGTCGTTGGCGGCGCCGGTGGAGCCCTCCCCGAAGACCACCAGCTCGGCTGCCCGCCCGCCGAGCTGGACGGTGATCAGGTCGATCAGGTAGCCCTCGGTGTACAGGTGGCGTTCCGCTTCGGGGAGTTGTTCGGTCGCGCCGAGGGAGACGCCGGCCGGGAGGATGGTCACCTTGGCGACGGGGTCGGCGTGTTCGCACAGCGCGGCGGTCAGGGCGTGCCCGGACTCGTGGACGGCGACGGCGTGGCGCTCCTCGGGCAGCAGCGCGTTGGAGGAGTCCCGGCGGCCGAGCAGGACGCGGTCGCGGGCGGTGTCGAGGTCGTCGGCGGTGAGGGTGGCGCGGTCGGCGCGGACGGCGTTGATGGCGGCCTCGTTGACCAGGTTGGCGAGGTCGGCGCCGGAGAAGCCGGGTGTGCCGCGGGCGATGCGGTTCAGGTCGGCATCGGGGGCGAGGGTCTTGCCGCGGACGTGGACGGCGAGGATCGCGGCCCGTTCCGCCTGGTTGGGCAGCGGGACGGTGACCTGGCGGTCGAACCGGCCGGGGCGCAGCAGGGCCGGGTCGAGGGCGTCCGGGCGGTTGGTGGCGGCGATGACGACGATGCCGGTGGTCGGGTCGAAGCCGTCCATCTCGGAGAGCAGCTGGTTGAGGGTCTGTTCGCGTTCGTCGTTGCCGCCGAGCCGGGTGCCGCCCGCGCGGCGGCCGCCGACGGCGTCGATCTCGTCGATGAAGATGATGGACGGCGCGCGTTTGCGGGCCTCGTCGAAGAGGTCGCGGACGCGGGAGGCGCCGACGCCGACGAACATCTCGACGAAGCCGGAGCCGGTCACGGAGAGGAAGGGCACCTCGGCCTCTCCGGCGACGGCCCGGGCGAGCAGGGTCTTCCCGGTGCCGGGCGGGCCGACCATGATCACCCCGCGCGGGCCCTTGGCGCCGGCGGCGGCGTAGCGTTCGGGGCTGCGCAGGAAGTCGACCACCTCGCTGACCTCCTGCTTGACGCCCTCGTACCCGGCGACGTCGGCGAAGCGGGTGGCGGGCCGCTCGGCCTCGATGATCTTGGCGCGGGAGCGGCCGATGGCGCTCAGGCCGCCGCCGAGCGAGCGGGCGGCCATCCGGCCGGACCAGAGGAACAGCCCGCCGAAGAGCAGCAGCGGCAGGAACAGCAGCAGCGTCGACCAGATCGAGCTGCCGCCGCTGTGGCTGGCGGTGATGTCGACGTGCTGGCCGGCCAGCTCGCCGCTGAGCTGGGAGGTGTCCAGGGCGGTCGGGATCTGGCTGGTGAAGTGCGTGCCGTCCTTGAGGGTGCCGGTGACCCCGCCGGTGTCGGTGATGTCCACGGTCTGCACCTGGCTGGCGCCGACCCGGTTGAGGAAGTCGGTGTAGCCGTAGTTGGCGCCGGTCGAGCCGGAGCGCGAGAACAGGATGAGCAGCAGCAGGGTCACCAGGACGGCGACGGGCAGCAGCCAGCGGCGCATCGCGGGCGGGGGCGGCTTGGGCGGCGGCGGGCCGCCGGGGGTGCGGGGCCGCTCGGGGCCCCCGCCCGGGGGCGGCGGGGTCGCGGGGTGGCGGGCGGCGCGCAGCCGGATTCGGGTGATCATCCGCGCCCACCACCTCTCCGCCGCCGGGCCTTCCCCTCCATGGTGGGGCGAGAAGGGCCCGGACGGGAGGTCCAGGACGAACCGGCCGGCCCCGGCGCGGGGGCCGGCGGCGCCGTCAGGAGAAGTCGAGCGAGCCGGTCCGGGTCCGCTTGAGCTCGAAGAAGTTCGGGTAGCCGGCCAGCAGCCGCACCCCGTCGAAGACCCGGACGGCGTCCTCGCCGCGCGGGATGGCGCTCAGCACCGGGCCGAAGAAGGCGACGCCGTCGACGTGGATGGTCGGCGTGCCGACCTCCTCGCCGACCGGGTCCATGCCCTCGTGGTGGCTCTTGCGCAGCGCGACGTCGTACGCCGTGCTGTCGGCCGCGGCGGCGAGCTCCTCCGGCAGTCCGGCCGCGACCAGGGCCTCCCGGATGACGGCGTCGTCGGCGGGCCGGTCCTGGTCGTGCAGGCGAGTGCCGAGTTCGGTGTACAGGTCGCGCAGCACGTGCTCGCCGTGCTGTTCGGCGGCGGCGATGCAGACCCGGACGGGGCCCCAGCCGGTGGTCATCAGGCGCTGGTAGCGCTCGGGCAGGTCGGTGCGGCCCTCGTTGAGGACGGACAGGCTCATCACCCGGAAGGTGAGGTCGAGCTCGCGGTGGCGCTCGACCTCACGGATCCACCGGGAGGTGATCCAGGCGAACGGGCAGATCGGATCGAAGTAGAAATCGACTTTGGTGGTCACGGTGAAGAGCCTAGACGCCGAGTGGACCGCTTTCCAGGGCCAATCGATCACCATTGCGGTGGGCCACTTCTCAGCTGCAGGTCTTCCCGTCGGCCGGCACGGTGCCGTCCAGCAGGTAGGCGTCCACGGCCTGCTTCAGGCACGGGTCGCCGGTGTTGTAGCCGCCGTGGCCCTCGCCCTGGAGGGTGACGTTGATGCCGACGCCCGGGCCGAGCTGCTGCGCCATCGCGTGGGCGCCCTCGACCGGGGTGGCCGGGTCGCCGGTGGTGCCGACCACCACGATCGGGGCCGCGCCGGCGGCCGAGACGTCCGGGTGGTCGGCCTTGCCCGGCACCGGCCAGCCGGTGCAGCTCGTCAGGCCCCAGGCGGAGTAGGGGCCGAACACCGGGGAGGCGTCGCGGAACTGCGGCAGCTGCTGTTCGACGTCCTGGTCGGAGTAGCGCTGCCGGGCGTCCACGCAGTTGATCGCCCGGTTGGCGGCGCTCAGGTTGGTGTAGCGCCCCTGCGGGTCGCGCCCGAACATCGCGTCGGAGAGCTGGAGCAGTGTGTTGCCGGTGCCCTGCTGCAACGCCTCGGTGAGCCCGGCGGCCAGGACGGGCCAGGTCTCCTCGCTGTACAGGGCGGCGGCGATGCCGGTGACGGCCAGGGTCTCGGTGAGCTGCCGCCCGCTGGTGGTGGGCAGCGGGGACTGCTCCAGCTTCTGCAACAGCGCCGTGACCGCCGCCGTGCCCTCGACGCCGCCGGCACCCGTCGGGCAGACGGCGGCCTCCTCGGCGGCGCAGGCCTTCATGAAGTTGTCGAAGGCGAGCTGGAAGCCCTTGGCCTGGCCGAGCGCGGACTGCTGCGGGTCCTTCGTCGGGTCGACGACCGAGTCCAGGACGATCCGGCCGACCTCCTGCGGGAACAGGTGCGCGTAGACGCCGCCGAGCTGGGTGCCGTAGCTGATGCCGAAGTAGAAGAGCTTCTGGTCGCCGAGCACCTGCCGCATCAGGTCGAGGTCGCGGGCGGCGCTCTCGGTGTCCACGTAGGGCAGCACCGGACCGGAGTTGTGCTCGCAGGCGGCGGTGAACTGCGCGTTGCTGGTGTCCAGCGCCTTCACCGCGTCGGGGGTCCCGGGGGTGTTGTCGATTGCCAGGCTGACGTCCATCGCCTTGTCGTCCAGGCAGCTCACCCCGGCGCTGGCGCCGACCCCGCGGGGGTCGAAACTCACCAGGTCGTAGCGGGCGTTGAGGGAGGCGTAGTCGGCGGCGAGGGCGGGCAGCGTGGCGACGCCGGAGGCGCCGGGGCCGCCGAAGTTGAACAGCAGCGAGCCGATCCGGTGCTTCTCGTCCTTGGCCCGGCTCCGGATCATGGCCAGGTCGATGGTCTGGCCGTCCGGCTTGCCGTGGTCCAGCGGCGCCTTGAGGGTGGCGCACTGCCAGTCACCGGCGGGCGCGGTGCCGCTGCCCTGCGCGGGGCTGGGGGCCGGGCAGGCCTGCCAGTCGAGATGCTGGGCCGCGAGTCCGGTCGCGGACGCGGCGGGTGAGCCGGGCGAGCCGGCCGGGGAGGTCGGCGCGGGCTCGACGGCGGAGCGGGCGTCGCCCTGGCAGCCGGCGGCACAGGCGAGCAGCAGCGCGGCCAGGCCGAAAGCGCCGGCGCCGCGGACGACGGTGTGCATGGAGCGGTCCACCTCTCGGGTTGCCGGGCGCGCCCCGGCGGACGGCGGGGCGGCGTACGCCCCGGCGCTCGGCACGGTCAACGCACCACAGACCCTAGGCGTGACGGGGCGACTGCGCCTGGTGGACGGCCCCGTCGGGGGGGCGTGCGGCGGTCCGGCTGTCACCCGCCGTCCGGGTGAGGTCGCTCCCGCGGCCGTCGTCCGAACCGCCCACTACCTGGCGTCGCATGCTATCTTGCATCGCATGGTACCTGGCATCACACACCACGACGGCGACGCCGGCGCGGCCGACGGGCCGGTGGCGACGCAACTACGCAAGGGCGTACTGGAGTACTGCGTCCTGGCGCTGCTGCGGGACGGCCCCCGGTACGGGGTGGAGCTGCTGCAGGAGCTCGGCCGGTTCCCGATGCTGGCGACCAGCCAGGGCACCATCTACCCCCTGCTGTCCCGGCTGCGCCGGGCCGGCCTCGCCGACACCTTCCTGCGCGACTCGGCCAGCGGCCCGTCCCGCCGGTACTACACCCTCACCGACACCGGCCGCAGCGCACTGGAGGAGTTCGCCACGCTGTGGCCCGCCTTCCGCGAAACCGTCGACCACGTCCTGGCCCCGGGAGAGAACCCGTGAACAACCCCATCGAGCACCCCCTGGTCCGCACCCACCTGGCCGCGGTCGCCCGGTACACCGCTCCGCTGCCCGAGCCTCGCCGCCGCGAACTGCTCGCGGACCTGCGCGAGCACATCGAGGTCTCGCTCGCCGAGTGCGACCCCGCCGACGAGGCCGCCGTCCGGCGGGTCCTGGAGCAGCTGGGCAGCCCCCGGCGGATCGCCGACGCCGCGCTCGACGAGGAGGGCGGCACCCGACCGGAGCCGGAGAGCCGCGGCCGCACCGCCCGCACCCTGGTCTTCGCGGTGCTGCCGGTTCCGCTGTCGTTCGTCCCGGCCATCGGGCCCCCGCTCGCACTGGCCGCCGCCGTCATCGCCGCGAGCAGGGTGTGGCGGTCCACGCAGTGGAGCCGCCGGGAGAAGCGGCTGGCAGCCCTGCTGCTGCTCTCCCCCGTCCTGGTCACTCCGCTGGCCGGCATCGCCGCCGCCGTCGTGTCCCCGTTCGGCCTGACCGCGACCGCCGTCCTCGCCGCCTGCGTGGTGGGCTTCTGCCCCGCCCTGCTCGCGGCGTTCCTCCTGGCCCGCTCCGCCGCCCGGCTGCGCAACGCCGCACTCACGGCCTGAACCGGCTTCACCAAAGAACACTGACGTTTCGCCGGCCCCCCCTGGTGATGCCGGAGGCCGCCCCCATGTACAAGGGGGGCGGCCTCCGCACGTCGGAGGCTCGCGCTTGCGCGCGCCTCTGCCCGGCGGCTAATGTCTTACCTGTTTCTCACCATCAAATCCCTTTTCGGCCAAGGCCGTTCATACGGTTAACGAAAACCCGCATACAGTGTGCGGACCTGGGGAACCCGAACCGCCACCCCCTCCGTCTGGGGGCTTTTCCATTACGCGGGAATCAAGGCAACTCACTTTACCGTCAGGCTCGTTGACCCCGTTCTCCGGCGGCTGCTTTGCTTCTCGGCGGCCGAGGCGGGCCTGTTTCCCCCCGGTGATCCGTTGTGCGGCGGGTCATCCAGGCGTTCCACCGCCTCCGGCCTCTCCCTGTCCTTCGCGACCACCCGTCACCCACCGGTGCCCGGGCGGTCGGCATGAGAGAGGCAACCCTCACATGGGCCGAACCCCCACGTTCCGTCTCGCCGGACGGGCGGCGCTCACCGGCGTCGCCGCGCTCGCCCTCGCGGCGGCCGGCTTCACCGCGGCACCCGCCCAGGCGCAGCCCGACGACGCCGCGCACCCCGCGGCGTCGGCGAACCACCCGTACCGGCACGGCGCCGTCCCGCTGCGCGGCCACCAGGCCGCACCGAACGCCACCTCCGCCAACAACCTCAACTACGGTGGCGGGGCGGGCAGTCCGAGCATCGGCGTGACCACCGGACCGGAGCACGTCTACCTGGTGTTCTGGGGCTCCCAGTGGGGCAGCTCCGGCACCGACGCCAACGGCAACACCACGCTCAGCGGCGACGCCAAGGGCATGGCCCCGCGCCTCCAGCAGCTGTTCAAGGGCATCGGCGCGGGCAGCGAACTCTGGTCCGGCGTCATGACGCAGTACTGCGAGGGCGTCGCCGCCGGCTCCCAGACCTGCCCGGGCAACTCCGCGCACGTCGCCTACCCCACCGGCGGCGCGCTCGCCGGCGTCTGGGTGGACACCTCCGCCGCGGCGCCCGCCTCCGCGACCGGCAACCAGATCGGCGCCGAGGCGGTCAAGGCGTCCGGCCACTTCGGCAACACCACGGCCGCGGCCAACCGGAACGACCAGTACGTCGTCGTCTCCCCCACCGGCACCACCCCCGACGGCTTCAACACCGCGTCCGGCAACTTCTGCGCCTGGCACGACTACACCGGCGACACCACGCTCACCGGCGGCGCCGTCTCCTCCCCGTACGGCGAACTCGCCTTCACCAACCTGCCGTACGTGACCGACGCGGGCTCCGGCTGCGGCCAGAGCTTCGTCAACGCGGGGACGGCCGGCACCCTCGACGGCGTCACCATCGTCGAGGGCCACGAGTACGCCGAGACCATCACCGACCAGAACCCGGCCGGCGGCTGGACCGACAGCAGCGGCGCCGAGAACGGCGACAAGTGCGCCTGGCTCAGCAGCGGCCAGGGCGCCTCGGCGAACGTCGGCTTCACCACCGGCAGCTTCGCCATGCAGTCGACCTGGGCGAACGACTTCAACAGCGGTGCGGGCGGCTGCGAGATGTCCCACCCGATCGTCGGCGGCACGACCGGCAACACCGTCACCGTCACCAACCCGGGCGCCCAGACCGGCACCACCGGCAAGGCCGTCAGCCTGCAGATCGCGGCGACCGACAGCGCCTCCGGCCAGACCCTCACCTACACGGCGAGCGGCCTGCCGGCCGGCCTGTCCATCTCCGCCTCCGGCCTTATCAGCGGCACCCCGACCACCGCCGGCACGGCGAGCGTCACGGTCACCGCCAAGGACGCCACCGGCGCCTCCGGCTCCGCCGCCTTCGGCTGGACCGTCACCTCCACGGGCGGCGGCGGCCTCACCAACGGCGGCTTCGAGACCGGCACCCTGAGCGGCTGGGCCTCCACCGGCAGCGCCGCCGCCTCCAGCGCCGCCAAGCACACCGGCGGCTACGGCGCGATGCTCGGCTCCACCGGCCCCACCACCACGTCCACGGCCAGCCAGACCTTCACCGCCCCGACCGGCAGCAGCAAGGTCGCCTTCTGGTACGACGTCACCTGCCCGGACACCGTCACCTACGACTGGGCGACCGCCACCCTCAAGGACAACACCACCAACACCACGACCACGGTGCTCGCCAAGACCTGCACCAGCGGCCTCGGCTGGAAGTCCGCCTCCGGCACCGTCACCCCGGGCCACAGCTACACGCTCACCCTCACCAACGTGGACGACAACTACCCGGGCGACCCGACCTACACCTACTACGACGACGTGACCGTCTCCTGACGGCCGCCCGTCCACGCCCCTGACGCCGCCGGGGCGGGCCACCACGGCCCGCCCCGGCGGCACCGCGTCCCAAGGACACTGCGCCCCAAGGACACCGCGCCCCGACAACATCGCGCCCTGTGAAGGAGGAGAGCCGTGACGGTGCGAAAGCTCGCGGCAGCCGCCCTGCTCGCCCTGGCGGCCGGCTGCTCGTCGAACACCGGCCCCGCCGCGCCGGGCCCGCCCGCCCTGGTGCTCGACGAGCACGCCGACGGCACGACCGTCCGGGTGGCACCCGGCACCGTCATCCGGGTCGAGCTGCACAGCACCTACTGGTCCCCGGCCGCCGGCGACAGCCCGCGGACGCTGCGTCCGACCGCCACCGCGACCACCCCCGCCCCCTCCTGCCGGCCGGGCGGCGGCTGCGGTCAGGTCACCGCCGGCTTCCTCGCCGCCTCCCCCGGCACGGCCCGCCTCTCCGCCCACCGCACCACCTGCGGCGAGGCACTGGCCTGCCCGCCCGGCCAGCGGGCCTTCACCGTGACGGTGACAGTCGGCTGACGGGTCAGTGCTGGACGCCGGAGGACAGCGAGAAGTCCGCGAAGTAGGCGCGCTGGGTGCTCGCCGGGCCCCAACTGGTGTCGTGGCCGCCGTAGAAGGTGGAGAAGAACACGCCGCCGAAGGGGATCCCGCCGATGCCCGAGGCCACCCCGCGCGCCGCGTAGACCTGGCGGCCGTCGTACCAGACGGTGACGTCCCCGGTGCCGCGGTCGACCAGCTGCTCGACGCTGTGCCACGCGCCGTCGGCCTGGAACCGCCAGTCGCCGAGCCCCTCGTCCACCCCGTAGCCGGTCGGGCCGGAGTTGGTCGGGGTGTAGAGGTAGACCTCGCCGTTGTCCGGCACGCCCTTGGCGCCGCGCCACATGTAGCGCGTCGACCAGCCTGCGCCGTGGTTGCCGCCCGACTCCTCACCGATCCTGCCGCCGTACAGTCCGGGCAGCTTCCCCGCCTTGCCCCAGTCCCGGCCGGCCGGGAACTTGAGGGAGTACTTCAGGTCCAGCGTCTTGCCCTGGGCCAGGGCGGACAGGCCCAGACTGGTCAGATCCGTGTAGAACTGGCCGCCGCCCGGGTTCGGGCAGTCGGCGCACTGGTTGGAGGAGGACCCGGCCCCGTAGATGACCTGGAGCGCCGAGCCGCCCCCGGGAGCGGCCGCGTCGTCGACCGCGCTCAAGTCCGAACCGCCCCACGTCCCCTGGTCGGCCGCGCCCCAGGCGTGCTTCCACTGGTCCGTCCCGTAACCGCGGAACTGGCCGGTCCAGGCCGTCTTCCCGCTCGCCACCGCGGCCGGCGCGGCTCCCCTCGCTCCCTCGGACCCCGAGGCGGCCGGCGCGGCGATCGAGGCCGCGGCGGGCGACGTCGACGGGGCGCAGGCGGCCAGGGCGGCGGCCGCGAGCACCGATCCGAACACACGACGAGTGCTTTTCATGACTGCCCCTCCCGACGGGACCGGGCCGGGACGGCCCACCCGCTCCATGTGACGCTCCGCCACCGGGTCACAGTAGCGGCGCCCGATGTGACGTGGCCATCACACTCCCGGGTGACGGCGGGGCGGCGTCCCCGGCCCCCGGCCCTCCCGATGCGGGCGATGTGCAAGGTGCGAGGTGCGAGGTGCGAGGTGGCGCTGCGGCCGCGAAGATTCCTCCGAACGTCCGGCGGAGGACGTCAAGACCGCGGCGACGGCTCCGACCACCGGTCGAGGAGCCCAGCCGGGCCCGCGAACCACGAGGAGCACGAGATGAAGTTCCTGATCAGCCTGCACATCAACCCGGCCGTGATGGACGCGCTGACCGACGAGGAGAAGGCGGCGATCGGCCACGGCCACGGCGAGTTCATCGAGGCGCTGAAGGCCTCCGGGGAGCTGATCACCACCCAGGCACTGGTCGATCCGACCCAGGCCGCCGTGGTGACCGTGCGCAACGGCCAGCCGGTGGTGACCGACGGCCCGTTCCTGGAGGCCAAGGAGTACCTGGGCGGCTTCTACCTGATCGATTGCGAGGACAAGGAGCGGGCGATCGCGCTGGCGGCGCTGATCCCGGACACCGCGATCGAGGGCCTGGGGGTCGAGGTGCGGCAGGTGATGTTCGCCGACGGACACTTGGAGGCATGACAGCACCGGACTTCGAGGACCTGCTACGTGCGCTCACGCCGCAGGTCCTCGGCACCTTGGTTCGCCGGTACGGCCGGTTCGAAGGGTGCGAGGACGCCGTCCAGGAGGCCGTTCTCGCCGCCACCGTGCAGTGGCCGTCCGAGGGGATGCCGGACAATCCGCACGGCTGGCTGGTGACCGTCGCGGCCCGGCGGCTCATCGACCAGTTGCGCCGCGACCGCGCGCGCCGCGAACGGGAGTCGGCGACGGCCGCCGAGGTGGTGCCGCCGGAGGTGCCGGACACCGACGACACGCTCGTCCTGCTGTTCCTGTGCTGCCATCCGACGCTCACCGCGGCCTCCCGGACCGCCCTGACGCTGCGGGCGGTCGGCGGTCTGACCACCGCCGAGATCGCCCGCGCGTTCCTGGTGCCGGAGGCCACCATGGCGGCCAGGATCAGCCGGGCCAAGCAGCGCATCAGGGCCGCCGGCAGCTCGTTCGCCCTGCCGGACGGCGCGGAGCGCGAGGAACGGCTGCGGGTCGTGCTGCACGTGCTCTACCTGATCTTCAACGAGGGCTACACCGCCACCTCCGGACCGGAGTTGCACCGCCCCGACCTCGCGCGCGAGGCGATCCGGTTGACCAGGACGGTGCACGCACAGCTGCCCGGGGACGACGAGGTGACCGGGTTGCTCGCGCTGATGCTGCTGACCCACGCCCGCCGGGAGGCCCGGACCACCCCGGCCGGCGACCTGGTGCCGCTGGACGAGCAGGACCGCAAGGCCTGGGACCGGGCGCTGATCGACGAGGGCGTCGGACTGGCCGAGGCGGCGCTGGCCGGCCCGACCCTGGGGCCCTACCAGTTGCAGGCCGCCATCGCGGCCACGCACGCCGACGCGGCCACCGCCGAGGAGACCAACTGGCCCCAGGTGCACGCCCTCTACCTGATCCTGGAACGGATCGCGCCCAACCCGATGATCACCCTCAACCGGGCGATCGCGCTCGCCGAGACCGACGGCCCGGCCGCCGGGCTGGCCCTGCTGTCCGCCCTGGACGGTGACGGGCGGATGGCCGGGCACCACCGGCTGCTGTCCGTCCGGGCGCACCTGCTGGAGAAGGCCGGCGACCCGGCCGGCGCCCACGAGCACTACCGGCGCGCCGCGAAGGCCACCGCCAGCCTCGCCGAGCGGCGCTACCTGGAGGCCCGGGCCGCCCGGACCGGGCCACGCTCCGGCTGAACACACGTCCGGGGCGTCCAAAACGTCCAGCGCGCGGCCAGGGCCACCATGGGAACGGCCTGGGGCCGGCCCCGGCTCAACGGCCCGGCGGCTCCATCCCCGGCCTGCCCCGCACCGCGTACGTCGGCAGCCGCAGTTCGCCGAGGACGGCCCGGGGCAGGCTCAGCCCGAACCGCCGCCCGACCGCGCCGAGGGTGCGGCGGCGGACGGCCGCGGGCGGCTCGCCCCCGGGACCGCGGGTGATCCCGTCGGGCTCCAGGACGCCTGCGGCGACCAGCTCGGGGACCAGCAGGTCGGGCTCCCGGCCCCAGCGCCAGCGCTCCTCGGCGAGGCCGAACCCGCACAGCACGGCGCCGTCGCGGGCGTAGTCGAGCAGCGCCGGCGGGTGGTCCGGCATCGGGCGGAAGTGGACCACCTCGACCCCGTCGCACGCTATCTCGGTGAGCCGTTCGCCGCCGGTGGAGTCGCCGTACTCGACCGCGAAGGACCACTCACCGGACTCGCCGACGCGGATCACGCCGTCGCCGTCGTCGCTCGGGCGGAACACCTCGATGTCGAGGTCCCACACCTCGGTGCCGCTGAGCGGCCCGGCCGCGGCGGCCGGATCGGCGCCCATCCGGCGGGCGAGCTCCTGCGGCGGTATCCCCCGGGCGAACAGGACGCCGTCGACGGAGCGCCCGGCGTCCGCGAGCCACCGGATGCCCTCCTCGCCCCCCGCCCCTTCGGTACCGTCCGTCATGACGCCCCCTCACCTCGCGCCGGCCCGCGTGGCCGGGCCGCCGGTCCGCACCCTAACGGACGCCACTGACAACCGGCGGTCCCCGGAAGCGTCCCGGCCGGTCGCCCTCAGCACCCTTCGGAGGAAGGTCAGTTCGACGGGGGCCGTCGGACGGCCGCGCTCAGGCGCTCAAGCGCCCCGGCGGTTCAGCTTCCCGCGTATCAGCGCCGCGTACACCGCCGCCGCGACGACCATGCCGACCGGCAGCGCGAGGTCCGCGCCGACGAGCGCGGCCACCGGCCCGGTGTACAGGGTGTCCACGCACAGCGCGGCGCCGGCCACCCCGGCCGCGAGGGCGAGCGCACCGGCCGGGTTGACGCCCGCCCGGTACCAGAAGGGGCTGCCCGGGGTCTCGTCCGTGAGCGCCCGGCCGTCGTAGCGGTTGCGGCGCAGCAGGATGTCGGTGGCGTAGATCGCGGTGCTGGGGCCGAGCAGGACGACGGTCAGCTGGAGCACGTTGCTGACGGTGTCGAGGAAGTTGGAGACCAGCAGCGCGTACAGCGTGAGGCAGACGGCGACGGTGCCGTCGACGAGCACGCTGAGCGTGCGGCGGATCCGGATGCCGACGGCTTGCAGGGCGAGGCCGGCGCTGTAGGCGGTGAGCGCGTTGACCGCGATCGTGCCGACGACCAGGGCGAGCAGGAAGACCGGGTCGAACCAGCCGGGCAGGATCCGCTGGAGGGCGGCCTGCGGGTCCGTCATGTCGACGGCGCTGGCGGCGAGTACGCCCAGGCCGCCGACGGCGACGCTGGGCAGGAAGCCGCCGAGGGCCGTCCAGCCGAGGACGGCGCGCGGGGAGGTGGTGTGCGGCAGGTAGCGGGAGAAGTCGGCGCTGGTGGTGTAGGACAGCGGGCCGGAGGCGATCAGAGTGACGCCGGCCAGGACGGCGGACCACAGGCGGGTGCCGGAGAGCGGTTCGGCGGGCGTGTAGCCGAAGTCGGCGTGCCGGAGCACCACGTACCCGACGACGGCGAAGGCGGCGGCGAGCGCCAGGGTGATCGGCAGGTAGAGCCGGAGGATCGCGGCGTGGCCGTAGACGCTGATGGTGAGCGTCACCACGACGATGGCCACCACGATGGCGATCTTGATCGGGGTGGTCGGGGTGATCCCGGCCTGCTCGGCGAGCGAGAACGCGGCGACGGCGGCCGCGGCGAGGTTGAGCGCGAAGTAGCAGACGGAGATCATCCAACCGGTGACGGCGTTGTTCACGCGGTTGCCGAGGACGCCGTACATCGCGCGGGTGATGACCTCGCTGGGCGCGCCCGCGGCCGGTCCGGAGACCGCCAACAGGCCGGTGCCCAGCCAGAACAGGTTGCCGACGACGACCACCGCGAACGCCTGGGGCAGGTCGAGCCCGGCCAGGACGAGGGCGCCGCCGACGACCAGGTTGAGGTAGTTGACGCTGGCCGCCGCCCAGACGGGGAAGAGTTCGCGGGCGCGGCCGCGCCGTTCGGTCTCGGGGATGTGGTCGATGCCGTGGACCTCGACCCGGCCGGCCCGCTCCTGCTGGAGCGGTTCGGCGGCG
The DNA here is from genome assembly GCF_042677305.1 of Kitasatospora sp. NPDC127121. Taxonomy (NCBI): domain Bacteria; kingdom Bacillati; phylum Actinomycetota; class Actinomycetes; order Kitasatosporales; family Streptomycetaceae; genus Kitasatospora; species Kitasatospora sp. NPDC127121. The sequence goes on from NZ_JBHXTQ010000012.1 coordinate 108,430, forward strand.
CGGGTGTCGGGGTGGGGGTGGTCCGGGAGCGTGGACGCCATTGGGGGCCCTCCGTGGGGGTGTCGTGCCCACCTGCTTGCTTATTGGTCGCACACTCAATAGCATCCGGCACATGACGTCAAGCGTTCAGCGCAAACGGGTCCGCAAATCCGCCGACGACCGGCGGGCGGAGATCGTCGAGGCAGCCGCCGCCGTCGCCCTCACCGAGGGCCTGGAGTGCATCACGCTGCGCAGGATCGCCGAGCAGCTCGACGTCAGACCCGGTCTGATCAGCCACTACTTCCCCGCCGTCGAGGACCTCGTCGCCGAGGCCTTCGGCAGCGCCGCCACCGCCGAACTGGAGACGCTGCTGCCCGCCGACCCGCACGACGGGTCGCCGCTGCACCACCTCGCACGGTTCTTCGCCCGCGCCACCGGGCCGGCCTACGACGACATGAGCCGGCTCTGGATCAACGCCCGCCACCTCAGCCGCTACCGGCCCGTCCTGCGCGACCGGGTCCTGGAGCAGCAGGCCGGCTGGCGCGGACGACTCGGCGGCGTCATCGAAGCGGGCGTCACCCAGGGTGAATTCCGCACCGATGACGTCGATGTGACGGCTCTTCAGATCCTGGTCGTGATCGACGGCCTCGCCGCCCACGCCAACACCGGCCTGCGCGACCACCCTTCCGCCGTCACCCGGCTCGCCGTGGCCACCGCCGAACGCGAACTCGGCCTGCCCGACGGCTCCCTCACCTGGAAAGACTGACCACTCAACCCCACAACTCCCCCACTCCGCAGCACCGTTGGAGCCGATGTGCGCACCTCCCTCGTCCTCCTGTCCGCCCGCCTGCTCGACCCGGCGACCGGCGGACCCCTCCCGCAGACCGCCCTGGCCGTCGCCGACGGCCGGATCGCCGCCCTCGGCGACGACCGGGAGATCCGCCGGCTCGCCGACGCCGCCACCACCGTGATCGACCTGAAGGGCGCCGTCGTCACCCCTGGGCTGGTCGACGGGCACCTGCACCCGGTCACCGGCGCCGAACTCACCCACGGCCTCGACCTCTCCGGCTGCACCGACCTCGCCGGGGTCCGCGCCGCCCTCGCCGCCGAGGTCCGCACCCTCGCCCCCGGCGCCTGGCTGCACGCCTGGGGCCTGGACCCGAACGTCTTCGGCGACCGGCCGGTGGAGTCCGCCGCGCTCGCGCCCGTCCTCGACGGCGTCCCGGCGCTGCTCCAACTCTTCGACGCCCACTCCATGCTGGCCAGCCCGCGCGCCCTGGAACTCGCCGGCGTCGACGGCCCGCGCAGCTTCGCCCAGGCCGCCGAGGTGGTCTGCGACGCGACCGGGCGCCCCACCGGCCTGCTGCTGGAGGACGCCGCCTGCGAACTGGTCGAACGCGCCGCCCCGCAGCCCACCCGGGCCGAACGCCGCGCCCGCCTGGCCGCCGCGCTCGCCGCCATGGCCGCCGCCGGCCTCACCGGCGGCCACGCGATGGACGCGAACGGCGACAGCCTCGACCTCTACACCGAACTCGACGAGGCGGGAGACCTGCCGCTGCGGCTGCGGGTCGCCCCCTGGTGCCAGCCCGGGGTGGACGCGGACGGGCTGCGCGCCCTCGTCGAGCAGCAGCACCGGGGCGGCCGGCTCTGGCGGGTCGACGGCGTCAAGCTGTTCATGGACGGCACCATCGACAACGGCACCGCCTGGCTGGAACGCCCGGACTGCCACGGCGAGTCCACCCACGCGTTCTGGCCCGACCCGGCGGAGTACACCCGCGTCATCGCGCACCTGCACCGCGCCGGCGTGCCGACCGCCACCCACGCCATCGGCGACGCCGCCGTCCGCCACGCGCTCGACGCCGTGGCCGCGGCCTCGGCGCAGGCCCCGGGGACGGCCGCCGCCGGGGCGCGAACCGTCCGGCACCGGATCGAACACATCGAGACCGTCCCGGACTCCGTCGTGCGGCGCTTCGCCGAGCTGGGCGTGACCGCCTCCATGCAGCCCACCCACTGCTGCGACTTCACCCGGGCCGACCACACCGACAACTGGTCCCGCCGCCTCGGCGAGGAGCGCGCCGACCGCGCCTGGCGCTGCCGCGACCTGTGGGACGCGGGCGCCACCGTCGTGCTCGGCTCGGACTGGCCGATCGCCCCCTACCCGCCGCTCGGCGTGCTGGCCGGCGCCCGCCACCGCCGCCCGAGCCGCGACCTGACCCAGCCGCCGCACCACCCCGGGCAGGCGCTCACCGCCCTGGAGGCGCTGCGGGCGATGACCGTCAACGCCGCGCACGCGGCCGGGGAGGAGCAGCAGGCCGGCCGGATCGCCGTCGGGCACCGCGCCGACCTCACCGCCTTGGCCGCCGACCCGCTCACCACCCCCGCCACCGAACTGCCGGACGTCCCCGTGCTGCTCACCGTCCTGGACGGCCGCCCGACGCACCGCGCCGCGGCGCTCTGACCCACCGGGCGGAGCCCGCATCGACGCAGGTCGGGGGTTATCCCCCCGAAGAACCCGGCGGTCGGCCCCAGCGCGCCGCACCCTCGCCGCGAACGATGATCATCTCACCGAGCTTTCGGGACAAGGAAACTGAGGAGAGATCATGACCACGGCGAACAAGCGGCGGATCGGCCGGCGCGGACTGATCGCGGTGACGGTGGCGGCCGCCGGCACCGCGCTGCTGGCCCCGGTGGCCTCCGCCGCCCCTGCGGCGGACGGCCAACGGGGCACGGTGGTCCGCGCGTTGGAGCGGTCCGCGCACCCGCTGCGGTCGACCGAGCCCGGCGGCAGCACCAGCGACCTGCGGGCGCTCGGCGCGATGGTCGGGGACGCCAAGGTGGTGGGCCTCGGCGAGGCCACGCACGGCTCGCACGAGTTCTTCACCATGAAGGAGCGGGTCTTCCGCTACCTGGTCCAGGAGAAGGGCTTCACCACCTTCGCCCTGGAGATGAGCTGGTCGGCGGGCCTGAAGATCGACAAGTACCTCCAGGACGGCAAGGGCGACGCCCGGCAGATCGTCAAGGATGAGCTGGGCAAATCACCGTGGGAGCGCCAGGAGTTCGTGGACCTGATCAGCTGGATGCGCGAGTACAACCGCCAGCACCCGGAGCGCCCGGTCCACTTCATGGGCGACGACGTCGGCGCTCCCAAGCTCGGCGAGGAGGTCTTCGCCCGGGTCGACGCCTACCTGCGCAAGACCGACCCCGCGGCCCTGGCGCGCGTCGACGGGCTGTACGCGGGCCTGCGCCCGCTCGACGACACCGTCGCCTACCTGATGAACCGGCCGGTGGCCGAGCGGAAGGAGAACGCCGCCAAGGCGCAGCAGGCGCTGGACCTGGTCACCGCCGCCAAGGGCGCCGGCGGCGAGGAGTACGACTGGGCCGTGCAGCACGCCCGCATCATCGCCCAGACCTTCGCCTTCGCCACCTTCGAACTCACCGACAAGGCCTCGGTGAACGCCGCGGAGGTCCTCCGCGACCAGGCCATGGCCGACAACACCGCGTGGTGGCAGCGCCACACCGGCGACCGGATGCTGCTCTCGGCCCACAACGGGCACGTCGGCTACCTGGCCAGCGATCCCGAGATGTACCCCAAGACGCAGGGCGCGATCCTGCGCGACACCCTCGGCCCGGAGTACCTGAACATCGGGTTCACCTTCGACCGGGGCTCCTTCCTCACCATGGGCGCCGCCCTCGGCACCGACTGGGAGAAGAACACCGTGCCCGCGGCCACGCCCGGCATGAACGAGTACACCCTGGACCAGGTCCGCCGCCAGGACTACTACGTCGACCTGCGCACCGCCCCGCGCGTGGTCCGCGACTGGCTGGACACTGCCCGACCCGTCTACGAGGCCGGGTCCACGTTCACGAAGGACCCGCTGCCCTCCGTCGCCCTCGGGCGGGCCCACGACGTCCTCATCCACCTCCACCAGGTCCACGAGGCCGAGAAGCTCTGACCTGACTCCGGCCCCGCCTCGGACCGGCGGCCCGGCCTCAGGCCGGCGGGGCCGCCGTCTCGGGGAACGCCCGGTCCAGCAGCGCGCCCAGGGCGGCCCGGTCCTGGCCGGAGAGCTGTTCCAGCGCGGTCAGTCCGGACATCAGGTCGGCCCGGATCAGCCGGACGGTCTGCTCGCCCCGGTCGGTCAGGGCGATGCTCTTGACCCGGCGGTCGGCGGGGTCGGGCTCGCGGCGGACCAGGTCGCGGCCCTCCAGCCGGTCGACGATTCCGGTGACGTTGGAGGCGTCACAGGACAGCAGACCGGCGAGGGCGCGCATGGAGCGCGGCCGGGTGAGCAGGCTGAGGGTCTTGCCCTGCATCAGGGTCAGCCCGTGCCCGGCCGCGGCGGAGGCGAAGTGGCGGTAGTAGGCCGCGGCCACCCGGGCGAGCTGATCCATCAGCTCGATCGGCGTGGCCGGTGGGTCCGGGTGGGGGTTCTGGTGCACGGTGTCGAGCATAGGCACATTGCTTGACATCCTCAACCATTGAGGTTTACCGTCCAAGAATGCTTGAGGTCATAAACCATCGACGTCCTCAAGCCAGCTGGAAGGACCGCGAGACCCTCATGAACCACACCCCCGCCGCCACGCCGGAAGCCGTCCCGGAAGCCCCGGAGACCGCCCCGGAGACCGCCGCCGCCACGGTCGCCCGCCTGCGCGCCGCCTTCGACACCGGCCGGACCAAGCCGCTCGCCTGGCGCCAGGCCCAGCTGGCGGCGCTGCGCTCGCTGCTCACCGAGCAGTCCGAGGCGTTCCTCCAGGCCCTGCACGAGGACCTCGGCAAGAGCACCGCCGAGGCCTACCGCACCGAGATCGGCTTCACGCTCAACGAGCTCGACCACACCGTCGCCCACCTGGAGCAGTGGCTGCGGCCGAAGCCCGCCGCCGTACCCGAGTTCTTCCGGCCCGCCGCGGCCCGCGTGGTGCGCGACCCGCTCGGCGTGGTCCTGATCATCGCGCCCTGGAACTACCCGCTCCAGCTCGCCCTGTCCCCGCTGGTCGGCGCACTGGCCGCCGGGAACGCGGCCGTCCTCAAGCCCAGCGAGCTCGCCCCCGCGACCTCCGCCACGCTCGCCCGGCTGCTCCCGCGCTACCTCGACCCGGCGGCCGTCGCGGTCGTCGAGGGCGCCGTCCCGGAGACCACCGCGCTGCTGGAACAGCGCTTCGACCACATCTTCTACACCGGCAACGGCGCCGTCGGCCGGATCGTCATGACGGCCGCCGCCCGGCACCTGACCCCGGTCACCCTGGAACTCGGCGGCAAGAGCCCGGTGGTGGTCGAACCCGACGTCGACCTCGCGGTCACCGCCCGGCGGATCGCCCGGGGCAAGTTCCTCAACGCCGGCCAGACCTGCGTCGCCCCCGACTACGTCCTCGCCATCGGCGAGAGCGCGCCCGCGCTGGAGGCCCACCTCGCCGACGCCGTCCGAGAGCTGTACGGCGACGACCCGGCGGCCGGCGGCGAGTACGGCCGGATCGTCAACGAGCGCCACTTCGACCGGCTCACCGCGCTGCTCGGCGACGGTCGGACCGTCACCGGCGGCACCCACGACCGCGCCGACCGCTACCTCGCCCCGACCGTCCTCGCCGACGTCTCCCCCGAGGCCCCCGTGATGCGGGCGGAGATCTTCGGCCCGATCCTGCCCATCGTCGCCGTGCCCGACCTCGACGCGGCGATCGCCTTCATCAACGAGCGCGACAAGCCGCTCGCCCTCTACGCCTTCACCGAGTCCGCGCACACCAAGCAGCGGCTGACCGAGGAGACCTCCTCCGGCGCGCTCACCTTCGGACTGCCGGTCTCCCACCTCGCCATGCCCGAGCTGCCGTTCGGCGGCGTCGGCGAGAGCGGCATGGGCCGCTACCACGGCGAGTACTCCCTCGACACCTTCAGCCACGCCAAGGCCGTCGTCGACAAGCCCCTCGCCTGACCGTTTCTCCCTCGTCCGACCGTTTCCCCCTGGTCCGACCGTTTCCCCTGGTCCGACCGTTTCTCCCCGCCCCGCCACCCCGACACCGAGCGAGCACCCTCATGACCACCATCGACCACGGCGCCGCCGTCGCCGCGGAGACCGCCCGCCTCGTCGCCGCCCTCCAGGACGCCGACCCGACCACCCCGGTGCCCACCTGCCCCGGCTGGACACTGACCGACCTCACCCGCCACACCGGCAGCGTGCAACGCTGGTTCACCGTCCTGCTCCGGCAGCGGATCCAGCAGCCGCCCCGCAGCCGCGAGGTCGACCTGCGGCTGCCCGCCGCGCCGGACGGCTACCCCGCCTGGCTGGCGGAGGCCGCGGCCGAGGCCGGCGCCGCGTTCACGGAGACCGACCTCGACGCCCCGATGTGGGCCTGGGGCGCCGACCAGCACGCCCGCTTCTGGGTACGGCGGATGCTGTTCGAGACCCTGGTGCACCGCGCCGACGCGGAACTCGCCCTCGGGCGCACCCCGGTGCTCGACCCGGAGCTGGCCGCCGACGGGGTGTCCGAATTCCTCACCAACCTGCCCTTCGCCGCCTTCTTCGCCCCGGGGATCGCCGAACTGCGCGGCGCGGACCGCACCATCCGCTTCACCCGCACCGACGGCAACGCCACCGCCGCAGGCGGCGACTGGCTGATCCGTCTGCGGCCCGACGGCTTCGGGCTCGACGGCTTCGGGCTCGACGCGGACGGCCCGGGCCCGGAGGCCGACGCGACCGTCCGCGCGAGCGCCGCCGATCTGCTGCTGCTCCTGTACGGCCGGCTCGACCTGGCCTCCGCCCGCCTCGACGTGCGCGGGGACGAGGAACTGCTCGCGCACTGGTGCGCCAACTCGGCGTTCTGACCTGCCCGGACGAGGGGCGGCGGCCCGGCCGCCGCCCCTCCCCCGTACGGGTGATCGACTGTCAGTGGCCGGTGCTAGCGTGCCGTTCCGTCAACAGACGATCAAGGAAAGGCGGCATCGGATCGTGGACGTCGACGTCACGCGCCACCAGGTCGCACCCCAGCGGATCACCCAGGCCCTGGAGGGCATCGAGGACCGGGCCCTCGCCAGTTGGTACCGGATCCACTACGGCCGCCTGGCCATCAAGGAGATCCGGACGATGGGCGAGGAGCTCCTCGACCACATCGGCGCGCTCACCCTGGAGGGCCGGCCGCTCAGCGGCTACCCCGCCCGGGTCATCCTGGAGACCGCGGCCGAGTGCTCCCTCGGCGTGCTGGCCCTCGGCTGCTTCCCGCGCGGCGACTTCGAGGTCCCCTTCCCGTTCATCGGCGAGACGCTGACCAGCGAAGAGACCAGCTTCGGCGACACCGTCGACTTCGCCCCCACGGCCGCCACCTGGGTCGACGCCTTCGCGATGTGCGTGATCAGCGGCCTGATCCAGGAGCGCCACCGCATGCTCGGCCCACTGCTGAAGGACGACTACGGGCCCTCGGTCCGCAAGGGCCTGCCCTACTCGGACCTGGACTCGACCTCCGATCCGGCGAGCCTCGCCGAGTTGGACGCGCTCTGCTCCTACCTCTACGTCGTACCGACCGCCGTCTCACCCTGGGTCGCCCCCGGCCCCGTGCCCCTGCGCAAACCGGACGCCGAGGAGCGCACCGCGGCCGCCCGGGCGCTGGACGCCGCCGGTCGGCTCACGCCGGACCAGCAGTTGCTGCGCGTCCTGCTCGACGACGACCAGAGCACCTTCGAGCGGGCCCTCGCCGCCCGCCTCGACCAGCACCGCGAGAGCAGCGCTCCGGACGCGGCCCCGCGCAGCCTGCTCCCGGTCATCCCGATCGCCCTGGCCGCACTCGCCGTCCAGGCACACGGCTGGCAGCTCGGCCTCTCCTCCGGCTACCTCCCGGCGACGCTCATACAGCCCCCGGCGCTCTGACCGCCCCACCGAAGCCGCCCGTCCGTCCGCCTGTCCGTCCACGGAGTGTTCAGTGGTTGTCCAACAGACGAAACATCCCACCTTTCGAGCGACAGTGCGCCTATCATCCCGTGGTCCCCCGTCACCCATCCGGAGTCGCCCACGCATGCCCACCTCACAGCCCGCAGACACCCCCAGGCCACACCCGTTGCACGCCCTGCGGGCCTCCGTCTTCGCCGTCGGCGCCCTGCTCCTGCTGGCCGGAATCGGCATGGTGGTCCACCAGCCGCTGCTGATCCCGCCGGTGGCGGCCAGCGCCGCCCTGGTGCACGGCGCCCCCGGGCTTCCGATCTCCCAGCCGCGCAACGTCGTCGGCGGCCAACTGCTGTCCGCCCTGATCGGCTACGCCACCCTCGCGGTCACCGGCAGCACCGCCTGGGGAGCCGCGATAGCCGCCGGTCTCGCACTGGGCGCGATGATGCTCACCCACCTCTCCCACTCCCCGGCCGTCGCGAGCGCCGTGGTCGTGGTGCTCCAGGCCCCGCCCGCCCTGCCGTTCCTGCCGCTGCTGGTCCTCTCGACCGGCATCCTGGTGACGATCGGCCTCCTCCCCGGCCGGATCGGCGGGCACCCCGTCCGCTACCCGGTGTCCTGGTGAGCGCGCACGCCCCCAATAAGCGCTGAGCACCCCCCTTGTGAGCCGCGACTGCCAGCCGCGCCCGTGAGCCGCGACGGCCGGGTCATCCGATCGGATGGCCCGGCCGTCCGCGTTGCCGTCGTCCTGGCCGAAGAACGCCGAGTCCAGCCCGGAACCACCGGCACCAGGGGCGCGAGCCGGTCTCAGCCGGCGGCCGGGCGGTCCAGGAAGCGCCGGAGCCCCTCCCGCACCCCGTCCGTGGGCACGGTGGCCGCGAAGCAGGCCGCCTCGACGGCGAGGCCCTCGTCGATCGGCAGGTTGATGCCGCGGGTGACGGCCCGCAGGCAGGCGGACACCGCGGTCGGCGCGTGCCGGATGATCCGGTCGACCAGGCCCCGTGCCGCGTCGAGCAGTTCGCCGGCCGGGACGACGGCGTTGACCAGTCCGATCTCGGCGGCGCGGGAGGCCGGGATCGGATCGCCGGTCAGGATCAGCTCCAGGGCGCGCTTGCGTCCGACGTGTCGCGGCAGCCGCTGGGAGCCGCCGAACGGCGGCGGGAAGCCGAGCGAGATCTCCGGCTTGGCGAAGGTCGCGTGCTCGGCGGCGACGGCCAGCGGGGCGGCCTCGGTGAGCTCGCACCCTCCCCCGTAGGCGAGGCCGTTGACGGCGACGACGATCGGCTTCGGGAACTCCTCGATCCGCCGGGTCAGCGCGTGGCCGCGCCGGACGACCTCGCGCAGCGCCCGCTCGGGCCCGCCCGCGATGCTCCCGGCCAGCGACGGGATGTCGGCGCCCGCGCTGAACGCCCGCTGCCCGGCGCCGGTCAGCACGACCGCTCGGACGGTGTCGTCGGCGTCGACGCGGTCGAGTTCGGCGAGCAGCGCGTCGATGGTCAGGTAGTCGAGGGCGTTGAGCTTCTGCTCCCGGTCGATGGTCAGGGTGACGACGTGCTGGTCCCGCTCGCTGCGGACGGTCATGCCGGGTGCTCCGTTTCGCCTGGGCGCGGACGCCCGCAACCCGGCGGACGCCCGCGCGGTGGCGGGCGCCCCCACGGCGCCCGCCCGGTTGCTGACGGCACCGAGGCTAGGAACAACCCTCCAGGACAATCCAGTTATTGTCCTGGATACACCCTGGACCCTCATCGCCCCACGACGGCAGGTGCCGCATGCGACCGCCCTCCTACAAGGCCATCGTCGACGAGTACGCGGCGGCCATCCGCTCCGGCGCGCTCCCGGCCGGCACCCGGCTGCCGACCCATCGGAGGCTCGCCCGCGAGCGGCGGATCGCCCTGGCCACCGCCACCCGCGTCTACACCGAACTCGCCGCCGCCGGGCTGGTGGTGGGGGAACAGGGCCGGGGGACCTTCGTCCGGACGCGCTCCGGCTACGACGGGATCGAACCCTCGCGCGCCCTCCCGGTGCCCCGGGTCGCGGACCTGTCGTTCAACCAGCCGCTGGCCCCCGGGCAGGGGGACCTGCTCCGGCAGGCCCTGCGCACACTCGCCTCCTCCGGCGACGCCGAGGCGCTGCTGCGCCAGCACCCGCCAGGCGGCCACCGGCACGACCGGGCGGTGGTGGCCCGGTACCTGCTGGGGCGCGGCGTCGACACCGCCCCGGAGAACGTGCTGCTGACCAGCGGGGCGCAGCAGGCGCTCGACTGCGTGCTGCGCACGCTCACCCGGCCCGGCGACGTCCTCGCCGTCGACGCGCTCAGCTACCCGGGGGTGAAGCTGCTCGCCGCCGCCCACGGCCTCGACCTGGCGCCCGTCCCGGTCACCGCGACGGGACCGGACCTCGACGCGCTGGAGCGGCTGTGCCGCGCCCGGCCGGTCCGCGCGGTGTACACCATGCCCACCGTCCACAACCCGCTCGGCTGGGTGCTCGACCGGGCGCAGCGCGACCGGCTGGCCGCGATCGCCACCGCCCGCGGCTGCGTGCTGATCGAGGACGGCACGTACGCCTTCCTGGAGACCTCGCCGCCCGCGCCGCTGCACGCGCTGGCGCCCGAACACACCTGCTACGTCGCCGGGTTGTCCAAGAACGTGGCCCCGGGCCTGCGGTTCGGCTTCGCCGTGCTGCCCGGGCGCCTGCTGCGGGCCGCGACCAGCAGCCTGCGCGCCGCGGCCTGGGGTGCGCCCGGGCTGGTGACGGCGCTGGCCACCGGCTGGCTCGCGGACGGCACGGTCGCCCGCCTGGAGCGGCACCGCCGCGCGGACGCCGCCGCCCGCCAGCGCATCGCCGCCACCGCCCTGGCCGGCCTGGACGTCACGGCGCACCCGGCCTCGTACCTGGTGTGGCTCGGCCTGGCGGAGCACCAGCGGCCCGACCGGGTCGCGGCCGTCCTCGCGGGCGAGGGGATCCTGGTGTCCACGGCGGACGCCTTCGCCACCGGCCCGCACCGCCCCCGGGCCGTCCGGCTGGCGCTGGCCACGCCGCCGCTGGACGCGTTGGCGGGCGTGCTGGGGCGGCTGCGCGCGGCCGTCGAGGCGATCCCGCCGTGAGGCCTCTCGCGGCGCACGGCCCGCAGGCCTGCCCGCTGTGGGACCGACCCGCCGCACGCGCAGCACCCCACCGCACCCGCAGCACCGCACGCACGCGCAGCACCACCCGCACGAGAAGTCGGCCCGCCCGACGTCCTGCTCCGACGTCCTGCTCCGACGCCCTGCTGCGGTGCCCTACTCCCCCGCGCCGCGCCGCGCGGCCCGGGAGAACCGCGCGCCCCACTCCCCGACGAGGTCGAGCAGTTCGGGCGGGCCGAGGACGCGGAAGTCCGCGCCCAGCGAGCCGAGCGCCATGGCCGGCCAGTCCAGGGAGTCGGCGGTCATCTCCAGGTGGCAGCGCCCGGCGTCGACCTCCTCGACGGTGCCCCACCGGCCGACCTGTGCGCGGACGGTCGCGGCCGGGGCGTCCACCAGCGCCGCCACCCGGTACGGGCGCGGCACGCCGTTGAGACCGGCCCGGACGAACTCGGCGGCGTCGGCGGCGGGCAGCGAACGGGGCCCGAACCGGACGCCGCCGCCCTGCGGCGCGCTCAGCCGGTCGAGCCGGAAGGTGCGCCAGTCCTGCCGGTCGAGGTCGTAGGCGACCAGGTACCAGCGACGGTGCAGGCAGACCAGCCGGTGCGGTTCGACCTGCCGTTCGGCGTGCCGGCCGTCGGCGGCGGTGTAGGAGAAGCGCAGCCGCTCGGTGTCCCGGCAGGCCAGCGCGACCACGGTGAGCCGGTCCGGGTCGACGCCCGACCCGGCCGGGGCGCCCCCGCCGACGGGTACGGTCACCGCGCGCAGCGCCTCGACCCGGCGCCGCAGCCGGGCGGGCATCACCTGCACCACCTTGGCCAGCACCCGCACCGAGGCCTCGGCGATGCCCTCCACCGGGCTCTCCGCCGCGGCCTGGAGGCCCACGGCCAGGGCGACCGCCTCCTCGTCGTCGATCACCAGCGGGGGCAGCGCGGCGCCCGCGGCGAGCTGGTAGCCGCCGTCGACGCCGCGCTGCGCCTCCACCGGGTAGCCGAGTTCACGCAGTCGGTCGATGTCGCGGCGCAGGGTGCGGATCGAGACCCCGAGCCGGTCGGCCAGTTCCTCGCCGGGCCAGTAACGGTGGGTCTGGAGCAGGGAGAGCAGTCGCAGCGTCCGGGTGCTGGTGTTCGCCATGACTCCCATCATCCCGGAATTCAGGACAGAAAGTGGCCGCTATCGCGTTTAGCGTGGACCTTGTCCGAAGGAGCAGGAACCGAACGGAAGGCCACCACCATGACCACGACCCCGAACAACAGCACCGCCACCGGCGAGCGCGCCGACCTGCTGGCGGCCCTGGCCAAGCAGCGGCACTTCCTGCGCTTCACCACCCGCGACCTCACCGACGAGCAGGCCGGCCTGCAGACCACCGTCAGCGCACTGTGCCTGGGCGGCCTGATCAAGCACGTGAGCACGGTCGAGCGGTTCTGGGTGGACTTCATCGTGGAAGGCCCGTCCGCGATGCCCGACTTCAGCAGCTTCACCGAGGCCGACTTCGCCCGCCGCGCCGACGAGTTCCGCCTGCTGCCCGGCGAGACGCTGGCCGGCGTCCTGGCCGAGTACGCCGAGGTGGCCCGCCGCACCGACGACCTGGTCGCCACCCTCCCCGACCTGGGCGCCACCCAGCCGCTGCCGAAGGCCCCCTGGTTCGAGGCCGGCGCCGAATGGTCGGCCCGCCGGGTGCTGATGCACATCGTCACCGAGAGCGCCCAGCACGCGGGCCACGCCGACATCATCCGCGAGGCCCTGGACGGCGCGAAGAGCATGGGCTGACCCCGGTCTACGGCCCGGGGCCGGCCCTCCCGCTCGGCCGGTTGCCGGGGGCGGGTCAGCCCCGGCCGACGAAGGTGAAACCGGCCCCGCCGACCGCGCCACGGAGCACGGCGTCGTCGAGCGGTTGCGCGGACGCCACGGTGACGCGGCCGGTCGGCGCGTCGGCGCTGACCTCGGTGACGCCGGGAAGGGCGGCCAGCCCGGCGCTGACCGTCTTCTCGCAGTGGCCGCAGCTCATGCCGTCGACGGTGAGGACGGTGGTGATGGACATGGCGGTGCCTCCGGTGGGGTGGGGTGAGGTGGGGTGAGGTGGGGTGGGGAAGCCCGGCCGGGCCCGCTCGGACGCGGCCGATGATCAACGTGCACCACGACAGCGGAAAGCGCCGCCGACGCCGAGGGACACGCCGCACGGGTGGCACCTTCGAGTGGTTCCGGGAACCGATCGGGCCGCGCGACCGACGGGCCGTCATCGACCGGCTGAACCGGTGGTCCGCTTTCGCCCGTTCCTCCCCATAACGCCCTTCCTTTCCGCGACCGAACCCCGTCCGAACCCCGTCCGAACCCCGTCCGAACCCGTCTGGACTCGTCCGAAACTTGTTCGAACGCCGCCTAGACTCGTCTGATCCCGACCGAACCCGCCCAGGAGCCTGTCACCGCCATGCCCACCCCGACGCCCCACACCTCCATACCCGGCGGGTCCACCGGACCCGACCCGACCACCGGAGCGAGGGCGCGCCTCGCAACCGGGGGCAGCCGATGAGGAAGTTCACCGGATTCCGGCGCAGGCGGCTCTGGCACGGCGCGCTCGCCCTGGTGGTGGCCGGCGCCGTGACCGGCGGCCTGCTGTGGTGGCACCCGTGGGCCCCGGGCGACGGGCCGAAGCCGATGGAGTTCACCACGGCCGCCGGCGGCTCGCCCCGCTTCGGCACCGGCGAGCACCTGTACCGCTACAAGGTGCGGGCGGAGAACGGGATCGCCGAGAGCCCCGGGCAGTTCGCCGCCGAGGTCGACGCCGTCCTCGGGAACGTCCAGCACGGCTGGGCCGCCGGTGGCACCGCGTCCTTCCAGCGCATGCCCGCCGACCCGGTGGACTTCACCGTCTACCTGGCCACCCCGGAGACCACCGACCGGATCTGCGGCCAGTACGGCCTGGACACCGGCGGCACGGTGAACTGCGGCGTGGGCCACCAGGTCGTCATCAACCTCAAGCGCTGGACGGAGCTGTCGGAGTTCTACGTCGGCAAGCCCGAGCTCTACCACGCGCTCGCCGTCAACCACGAGGTCGGCCACGTCCTCGGCAACGGCCACGTCGACTGCCCGGGCGCGGGCGAGCCGGCACCGGTGATGATGCAGCAGATCAAGGGCCTGCACGGCTGCGTCCCGAACGGCTGGCCCTACTCCGACACCGGCACCCTCCTCACCGGCCCGCCCGTCCAGGCCCCCACCTCCGCCCCCTGACGGATGAACCCGGTCAAGAATATGACTTGATTGCCTTTTGGGTCGCAAAGCGGCCCGCCGTGAAGCGGCCCCACGCCGCCACCGGCGATCCTTCGCACGCCCCGGAGCACGGATAATCCTGTATCGGACCAGGTCGTGGTCCTGATCGTGCTCATGGAGGAACAGCGTTGAACGGTATGCCCGCCGGAGAGAACCTCGACTACCGGCTGCTGCTGGATGCCGCGGCGGCGGCCGCGCGGGCGACCGGCGACCAAGGGCATGTCGCCGACTACATCCCGGCCCTCGCCACGGTCGACCCGGACGCCTTCGGCATGGCGGTGGCCACCGTCGACGGCGAGCTGTACGGGATCGGGGACTGGGAGCAGCCGTTCTCCGTCCAGAGCGTCTCGAAGCTGTTCACCCTGGCACTGGCCCTGGCCCACGGCGGGGACACGGTCTGGCGCGGGGTGGGGCGGGAGCCGTCCGGCAATCCCTTCAACTCGCTGGTGCAGCTGGAGAGCGAGCACGGCATCCCGCGCAACCCGTTCATCAACGCCGGCGCGCTCGTGGTGACCGACCGCCTGCAGACCATGACGGGCGACGCCGCCGGGGCGGTCCGCGAGTTCCTCCGCCGGGAGTCCGGCAACCCGCTGCTCGACACCGATCCGGTCGTGGCCGCGTCCGAGGCGGAACACGGCCACCGCAACGCCGCCCTGGCCCACTTCATCGCCAGCCACGGCAATCTGGAGAACCCGGTCGAGACCGTCCTCGACCACTACTACGCGCACTGCGCGGTGTCCGCCAGCTGCCGGGACCTGGTCCTGGCCGGCTCCTTCCTGGCCCGCTACGGGGTGCGCACCGACGGCACCCGGCTGATGTCGCGCAGCGAGGCCAAGCGCGTCAACGCCGTCCTGCTCACCTGCGGCACCTACGACGCGGCGGGCGAGTTCGCCTTCCGGGTCGGGCTGCCGGGCAAGAGCGGCGTGGGCGGCGGCGTCCTCGCCATACTGCCCGGGCGGGCCGCGGTCTGCGCCTGGGGCCCCCGGCTGGACCAGGCCGGCAACTCGGTGGCCGCGGTCACCGCCCTGGACGCCCTGACCACCCTCTCCGGCTGCTCGATCTTCTGACCCGTCGGCTGCCGCCCCGGCGTTCCGAGGGCTCGCGCGCCGCACCCGTCCGTCGCCTAACTTGTGGCGTTGATCCGGCTGTTGGGCACCGACCGGCCGGTCGTCCATGGCATGCTCCACGCGGGGGCGCCGATCGTGATGACGATCGGCCGGCCATGAGGCATACGACCAAGAGGAAAGTGGGGGTCCCGTCCCATGCGAACCGCCGTAGCAAGCTTGTTGGCCCTGGCCGGCGCGGCAGGGCTGGTGCTCAGTTCGTTCCAACCCTGGTACGCCAAGAGCGATCCGAGGTCCGTACCGGTCGCCGACCTGTTCCGGGGCATGTCACCCACCCGCACCACGTCAACCGGCATGTCGATGTTCCTGCTGCTGGCCGTCGCCGCGGCGATCGCGGTGCTGGCGCTGCTGGTGCGCTCGCGCCCGGGCCTGCTCCTGGCCGCCGTGGTCGCGGTGGTCACCGGCGTGCTCTGGGTGTACCAGAAGGGGCGGGAGCTGAAGCCGATCTCGCTCGGGATCGGCAATCTGGAGAACGGCTTCTGGAACGCCTGCGGCGGCGTCCTGGTGCTCCTCCTCGCACTGGCCGTGCTGCCGCCCAAACGCTCCTGAGCCTTCCCGCCTCCCGGCCCGGTCGCCCCCACGGCGGCCGGGCCGGAGTCGTTTCCGCTTGAGGCAGCACTCCCCATCACTCCCTAAAATTACCTTTACTTCACTCCTCGCAGTAGTTTAAGGATAGATACCACCCTATCGAGCGAGTGGAGTACGGCATGACCATCTACACCTCCGACGAGGGCGCCCGCGTCCTCGCCCGGGAGTACACCGCCCTCCTGGACCACTGGCCCGTGCCCGCCGAACGGCTGCACGTCCCCACCCGTCAGGGTTCGACCTTCGTCCTGGCCTGCGGCCCCGAGGACGCGGCGCCCCTGGTCCTGCTGCACGGCTCCGGGGCGAACGCGGCGATGTGGGCGGACGACGTGGCCCTGTGGGCCCGGCACTTCCGCGTCTACGCCGTCGACGTGATCGGCGAGCCCGGTCTGAGCGCCCCCGTGCGCCCCGAACTGCACTCCGACGCGCACGCGCTGTGGCTCGACGACGTGCTGGACGCGCTGCACGTCGAGCGCGCCGCCTTCGTGGGGACGTCGCTGGGCGGGCTGCTGGCACTCGACTACGCGATCCGCCGCCCGCAGCGGGTGGACCGGCTGGCGCTGCGCTGCCCCTGCGGGATCGGCCGCCAGAAGCGGGGGGTGCTGGTCGCCGCGCTGTTCGTGCTGCCGTTCGGGGACTGGGGGCGGCGCACGATGCTGAGGCTGGCCCTGGGCCCCGCCCCCACCCCCGTCCCGCCCACGGCCGAGGAACGCGCCTTCGGCGAGTACGTGCTGCTCATCCACCAGCACTTCCGGCCGCGCCGGGAGAGGCTGCCGGTCGTCACCGACGGCGACCTGGCGGGCCTGGAGATGCCGGTGCAGGTCACCATCGGTGGCCGCGACCGGCTCATCGACTCCCACGACACCCGCCGCCGGCTCCAGCGGGCCGCCCCCCGGGTCTCGGTCACCTTCCTCCCCGAGGTCGGCCATCTGCTCAGGGACCAGACCCGGCCGGCCCTCGCCTTCCTCCTCGCCGAGGAAGGCGGCCCGCCCCGGGCCTGAACGCGAGCGGCCCCGTGCTCCACCGCCCGTCGGGGCGGGGAGCACGGGGCCGTCGTACCGGGCCGGTTCGCACCGGGGCCGGCGCGAACCGGGTGAGGACCGCGCGGCGGGCGTCACGGTGCGCGGTTGACGGGCGGCGGCAGCGGCGGCAGGGGGACGGCGGCCCCCCCCGACCGCGCCCCCGGCGGAGC